>JARRRC010000128.1:0-7372 GCA_037381105.1 Desulfobacterales bacterium | reverse complement strand
TGCGAATTCGAACCGGATGAACCTATCGACGTTTTTGAAGATTCAAATTAACCGCCCAACGCCGACACTGGGAGCGTGATGCCGTTTCCGGATTGACTCGAATTATTCATTATCGACCACCACCAACCATTTGGCAAGAGGAAGCCCGCATGCAAAAACCGGTGTCAGATTCACTCGAAAACGCGCCAGCCGAACCACAGGCCGATGAGGCCAGACTTTCACCGCGATGGCGTTATGGCGCCCTTCTGGTTTTCATTGTCGGTCTCATCATACTCGTCTACCTTTCAACCATCGCCTACCGGGACGCCCCGCCGATACCGAAAACGGTGGTGGACCAGCAAGGCAGGACCCTTTTTACCGCCGCGGATATCCAGGCCGGGCAGCAGGTGTTCCTGAAATACGGTCTCATGCAACATGGCTCCATCTGGGGACATGGGGCCTACATGGGACCGGATTATACGGCCGAGTATCTCCATGTCCTGGCGATTCAGGCCAACGAACAAATGGCACCGCGGATGTTCGGCAAGACGCTTCCGAAATTGACCGACGCCAACAAAGCGGCGGTCAATGCGGAGGTGCGGCAGTTGCTGCAAGTCAACCGCTATGATCCGGACAACGGCGTGCTGGTATTCACGGATGCGGAAAAAGCATCCTACAGGAACCAGATCGAGCGCTGGGAGGCGTACCTGGCCTCCGGTCCGGCCGCAACCGCTGGCCTGCCGGCAGGCTTTATCGGCAAGCGCGACCCCGTGGAGAACCTGACCGCCTTTTTTGCCTGGACCGCTTGGGCGTCCGTGGCCCGGCGGCCGGGCAAAACCTTTTCCTATACCAACAACTTCCCCTACGATCGTCTGGCTGGCAACACGCTTTCGCGCGATGCGATCCTCTGGAGCGCCCTGAGCGTCATCATGTTGCTGGCCGGCCTGGCGGCAGTGCTCTTCGTTTTCGGCAAGTTCGACTACCTGGGGTGGAAGGGCGAACACAACCGTACCCATCCGCAAATGCTGCCCGGGGAAACCACGTCGAGCCAGCGTGCGATCGTGAAATTTTTCGTGATCGTCTCCCTGCTCTTTCTGGCCCAGACGCTGGTAGGCGGCGCGCTGGCCCATTTCCGGGCCGATCCGGGCAGCTTTTACGGGATCGACCTGACGCGGATTTTTTCCAGCAATGTGTTGCGCACCTGGCATGTCCAGCTGGCTCTCTTCTGGATCGCCACCAGCTTCGTGGCCGGAGGGCTGCTGCTGTCTTCCACGTTGGGCGACAAGGAACCCCGGGGCCAGGCCGCCGGAATCCATTTGCTGTTTTGGACCCTGGTGATCGTGGTGGTGGGCAGCCTGTTGGGGGAGCTGTTCGGAATTCGCCAGCGATTCGGCGAGTATTGGTCGATCTTCGGCGACCAGGGCTGGGAATACCTCGACCTGGGGCGGATTTGGCAGATCCTTCTGGTCGTCGGCCTGCTGTTGTGGCTTTTCCTGCTTTACCGCAATATACGGGACACCAAACGCGACCCGCGACGCCGTGAAGTGATCTTCCTTTTTCTCGGCGGCGCCGTGGCCATCCCTTTCTTCTACCTGCCTGCGTTTTTCTTCAATAGCGCCACGAACTACTCCATTGTGGATATCTGGCGCTTTTGGATCATCCACCTCTGGGTTGAGGGATTTTTCGAGCTGTTTGTCACCGTCATGGTGGCGGTGACATTTTTCCAGCTGGGGGTGGTATCCCGGATCACCGCCACGCGCATCATATATCTGGACGCCATCATCTTTCTGGCCGGCGGCATGGTGGGCACCGCTCACCATTGGTACTGGACCGGCCAGTCCAATATAACAATGGCATTCGCGGCCCTGTTCTCCGCCTTGGAAGTGGTCCCTCTGACCCTATTGACGCTGGATGCCTGGGACTTCATCCGCCTGACCGGGGCCAAGGGCGAGGCCGAAGGCAAGGGGCTGGTGGTTCCCCATAAATGGGCGTTTTATTTCCTCAGGGCGGTCGGCTTCTGGAACTTCGTGGGCGCTGGAATCTTCGGTTTCCTTATCAATATGCCCATGGTCAGCTACTTCGAGGCCGGCACCATGCTGACCCCTAACCACGGTCATGCGGCCCTTATGGGTGCCTTCGGCATGCTGGCCCTGGCCCTGATGATCCTGACCCTGCGCCAGGTCCTGACCGACGAGCAGTGGGAAAAGCCAGAGAAGTTCATCAAGGTATCTTTCTGGGGACTCAACATCGGCCTGGCCCTGATGGTGCTCACCAATTTGCTTCCCGGCGGGGTCATGCAGCTCTGGGACGTGATTGAAAACGGCTACTGGCACGCCCGCAGCATCGCCTACATGGGTAACGAGCATGTCCGTCTGCTGGAGTGGCTGCGCATGCCGGCGGATATGATCTTCATCCTTCTGGGAGCACTGCCTGTGGCCATCGCGGCGCTGCTGACCTACAAGTACATTCGCTTCAGCGGCGGATCGGAGGCATCTCGTCAATCGGTTGAGGAATAAGACCAAGCGCAATAGGAAACCCCGCACCGGCGGGCTTGCTGATCAATTCGGCACATCCCACAACGGCCGTGGTGCCGCCGTTGAGGCTGAGCACGCCGTCCGCAACGGCCATGACAAAACCGTCTATGACCTAGTTGCCCTTATTTTGGTGGCTGACCTGGTGCGATTTAAATATTTTGAACGTTGAACACATTTCAGTTGCCTGATAATTATCTCGCCGGATCGGTCGAGCCTTTCCGGGTTCGTCGCTAAAAGAGGTGGCTTCGTGCCAGAGTCAACACGTCAGCCGCCGTTACTATGCCACCTGTCCTGAAGGCATCCGCGCCGATGTTTCGGGCCGGACGAAATCCGAGCCCACCCTGGTGCACTCGGCTTCCGGGCGGCACGATCAGAAATAATACCCCACGTTCATAGTCTTGCTCCTTGCTGAAATATTGTTGATGACTGAATTCTCGTCTTGACTTTTGGGACGTTGGTTGTCAGGATACTTTGTTCTTGACAGGCGATCAGTGTAATCGGAAAGTCGCCCAATGTCGACGCAGGACCATATCGATCTGATTATCGTTAACCTTCCTGCAAAAATGCCCTCGCCGACCCAAATGACGGCGACAATCTCCCTATAAAAGAATGGCTGCTCAATCTTCCAAAAAATAGGTTAAATTTTAAATCTTTATATGAGAAATAAAATTGCATGGTCTACGCAAGGTATTGACGTCCTATTAATTATCTTAAAATATCAACCACTTGATAGATCCAGCCCACAATGAAGAGGACTGATTTCAGACACCTGCGATAGAGCAGGAATCAGAGCGAGTAAAAATATCTTTTGTCCCAAAGAGATATCTGAAAAGGAACCAACTTTGTAAAAGATGAGCACAAGAACTTCGAACGTTTCAAGACCTGCACTACCTCACCTCAATCGTTTCAAGACCAATAAGAGTAATATTTAAACTCGACACTACAGCTATCATGTTTCATTTTGATTTAGCGACGGAATGCGGGATGGAATGCAGAACGTGCATAAAATTATCCTAAAATTAATAACTTTTCAGCATGTGTTATCCCCGACAAATTACAGCTCTGTTCAAACTTCCGATAAGAGAATAAAATCGATTGATTTCGCTTAAACATTTGGCCATATGATAAAGACGTTCAGACCTCTGTAATTAAAAAAAGTTCACCAACTATTTCGTCATATAATAGATCAATACTTTCTTTTTACTTTTATAAGGACTTTTAATCCGACTCCGAATAAAAGTATTAATGAAATCGCCGGCAGGACCCCGAACTTCAAGGCAACCCAGCTTATCCCTATAAGAGGAAATAAGGTCATACGAACAATCATTCTCAAGTGATCATGCCTTGCTATAAAATTAGCGAGCGGGGGCGAGTAATTGTAATATAAATTTACGAAGGATTTCCCAACAGTGTTCGTTATAAGGAAACGATCACGGAAATCCCGCAGTATTTTGACGTGCGGTTCAACGATGGAACCAAAAGCTGCCGTTGCTATAAAACAGCCGCCGCCACCGCCACCCGCACTAACCGGGGTATTATAGTCAGGGCTGGTTATATTTGAATTCTCATTGTCTTCATACTTGCTTTCAAACAAAGACAGCGTACTTAAATCCGTGGCCGGACATCCAATCAAATTGGTTTCAAAAGCAATCCAGCGGTATACTGGCGAGTCAAGTGGAAGGTCGATTTTGGATTTTTGATTTGCCTCACCTAATTTCGTAATATGACCGGAAAAAATTGCTTCCATAAATTCTTTATGGGCGAGATTGGATGCGCCTTTCACGTAGCTGCCAGGATAATACCAACTATATCGAGAATTGCCGATATATGCAAATGCACCGCCATTGCTGTTATTATTGGTAATCGCTTCTCCAAAACAATCCGCGGACACATAGGCATTACCTGAATTGAGGCCGTCGATTGAACCGCCATAACACCCTTGAGAATAAACTAGAAAATAATTGTTGTTTGTCATCCTGTAGGTGTCATTGATACCAAGTTTCATTTCGGAAATATTGGTTGAATGGCCTGAATAATTGATAAAGGAAAATTGATTTGAATTGATATATGCCAATAGCTGAGATTTCGGCCAGCTATTGCTTTCCCAATCACGGTCATATAGTTTTGTTTTGGGAATCGAACCCATAAATGCGTACAGCCAGTCCAATCTGTCTCCTCCCCAGGTTGAGCTGTCCAACTTTTCTCCGGTGAGAAGGGTTTGAGTTGACATGCTATGGGTCTCAAAGGCAATGATCTTGTTGATTTGATTGATGGCTTCCGTATAATTATCCGCAGGTATGCGACCGATATACACTTCTGAAAACCAGTCAATATCACCGCCGTTAATCCCGTCATTTATTTCACCCCAAAATTCATCTCCATCGGAATTCCAGGAGCCGTCCAAACAGCCGAAATATAGATCACTCGGGATATTGGCGTCTGTGTAATCACCCACATGAGCGTAGCAACCCCTCGTCGGGATGACCTGGTCTTCCGGAGGGCCGTCGCAATCACCCCCTAACACCACATACTGTGTGCCATAATTTGCATACATATCCTTGATAAAATTTCGCATTTTTTAAGCAAGGTCGACACCGGAATAAGCGGCGGAAATTTCGTCGATATACTCTATATAGGTGGTATAGCCGCCGCCAGCGGAAGACGCTCTGTAGGCTGTGAGTCTTTCAAATGCCGGTGATAGTTCCGGGGTGGTAATCACGACATACTGACGGGTGCCGGCAGCTACGGAAGGTTCCTCGGAAGCGGATAAAAATCGTGCAGTCGTTTCATTGTCGGAAGCCTGGTAAAAATTTAAAAAATCCTCCGTATTGTCAATTATATTTAAGATCTTTTCTCTGTCTTTATAAGAATTCCGGTAGGCCGTGACCCGGTCAGGCCTGTTTTCTTTTTCTGTTGTGATTTTGACTTCAAGTTCAATGTAATATTTCAATTGACCTTCGACAGGATTATAAAGAACCGGCATCAAGTCGACCAATACGACTTTTACGCCGTTTAAAAATTGTGGTTTCCGGATGTTGTATATAACAGAAGGATACAGGGCATTTGTTTCATAAATGTCTGAGTCAGGCTGTTCGAAAGTAATGTATTCTTTTTCCGAAGTGGGTTGCGGCGTGGTGACATGCTGGATGATGTAAGATCCTTCGATGTCTTTTAATGTTCCGCATGTTATATCGGTTGATACGACGTTTTCGTCTGCGGGGATAAAAATTTTGGATGTTTTCAAAGGAAGGATGGGACGGCCGACGACATCGTCCTTCTGATGCGTGCCTTCCATCTTCACTATCTGACGGCCGTTTGCAAGTGTTATGATTTTTGGGGCTTCAAATTTGTAGACATGGCTGTATTCTGCTGCGAACAACCGCGGAACGAATAAGGCAAAAGCCAGGATAAAAGCAACGAAACCAATCTCATTGTTTAATCTAAATCTTAAAATAATCCTATCCATTTTTTTGGGTTATTGTATTGTTGCCAATTCGGCATTGCATTCAAGAAGACGTTGAAATTAGTCTATCGGGACTTAGAGCAAAAAGAATGCCACATTGCGCAATGGTGAATAATGCCTTAAATATCAATTAGTTAATTCGTTCGAGGAATGATGTGGAACAGCTTAAGGGCAGGCGATATTTGACAATCCGGCAACACTTTCCAGTATTTACTATATAAGAAGTGGCGCCGACAAGATAAAAGAGGTTGAGAAATTTTTATAATAATTTTGGTTTTTGAAACAATTGGGCCTTAAGTAAGTTTCAGAAAAATAAAAAAGGCAGAGCCAGGATGCGACTCTGCCTTTGGTATCCGATAATTTGATGCTATTTAATCTTTAATCCTATTCCTCCATAAATGAATAAGTCCGATCATTCCAATGCTCAAAAAGAGCATGAGGCCGGTTGTGAAAAAAAGCCCGAGCTTTAAGGCAACCCAGCTGATCCCAACAACAGGTATTAGGCTGACCCGTACAATCGCTCTAAGACTGTCATGTTTTGCAATGAGATCCGCTATCGGCGGCGAATACGTGTAGTAACTTTGTATAAAATGTTTGCCGAATGAATTGTTGAGAAGGAATTTATCGCGAAAATCCCGCAGCAGTTTAACATGGGGCTCCATTTTAGAACCATAAGCTGCGGTGGCGATAAAGCAACCGCCACCGCCGGAGTCCGCCGATGGTGATGACAAGGGGTCTGAAGCGAGCGCGACAGCCCCGGGATCCGATATGGTGCCGTCTTGCTTCCCATCTGCATCAGTCGCCGGGTCACCGTCTGTGAGGGTTAACGTGATGGTGTTGTCTCCATCATTGTCTCCAAAAGAAATCTCATGCCACCCGTTGATCGGATCGATCTTATAATATCGTGCGGTTACGGGAATATCATCGGGATACATCATTGTCACGGTGACCGTCTGTCCTAATGCAAGACCGGTAATGTCAAACTTTACGGTGGCATAGGGAAAATCCATGGAGGGCTTTCCGTTCTGGGGAACCGCAGGATCATCGGCACTCAATGCTTGCATGTTTGCAAAATCACCTGCAGATGTATGAAGAAAGAGTTTTTCGCCGCCGTTTGCCTGGCAAATCCTCGCACAATCTGTTTCCTCATAATCCGGGGTACCGTCTTCATCAAAATCTTTTGTTCCATCAGCTTCTTCGCTGTCCATAACTCCATTACCGTTGGAGTCCGTGCCGTCTATGGCACCGTAAACGATGATTTTCTTTTGATCCACGAATGCCCATCCAGCCTCCAGCACATCTATATCTGTTGTCCCTTCAGGCAATGGCTCTATTTTGATGATGGTGACTGTCCGGGAGGAAGCACCGGCATTGTGGTCCCAATCAAAATTATTAG
>JARRRC010000127.1:0-6368 GCA_037381105.1 Desulfobacterales bacterium | reverse complement strand
GCATCACGGTGGGATCCATACGGCGTACCCGGAATGTGGTTCCCTGGGGCAGACGGGATAAAACCTGGTTAATGGCGGATTCCACCTGCAACTTGGCAGCAACCATATCAATGCCCCAGTCAAAGTTTACGGAGATCTCAGCGCTTCCCCGGCTGGTGGTTGAGCGAACATCTCGAACTCCGGGAACGGCACGAACCGCCGCTTCCACAGGCCAGGTCACCTCAATAGCCATCTGTTCGGCCGGACGATCACCGGCATCCAGGTTTATCACCACACGAGGAAAATTGACGTGAGGGAAAAGGGCTACCGGAAGCTTCAATGTGCCGGCCAGTCCGCCCAAAGCCAGAACGAGGATCAGAAACAGAATTGAGCGGCGATGACTCTGCATCCAGTCCGTGAAGATCATGGACGCACCTCCGTCCGGACCGCCATACCATCTTTTAACTCATAATTGCCTAAACTAACCACTAAATCTCCCAGATTCAGCCCGCTGCCCATAACCTCTATTTGGGTGTGATTTTCCAACCCGGGTGTTACGATTCGTTTCACGGCCCGTCCATTTTTCACGATAAAAAGCACGTAATGATCATCTTCCGGAAGCACGGCCGACCGGGGGACCACCATGGTTTTTTTGGAAGCGATGATAATTTTTCCCCGAACATACCCGCCCAAAAAGAATCCGTCCGGCGATGTCAGGGACACGAAAATATTCACCAAACGACTGACAGGGTTGACCGATCGAGATATGGTGCGGATATGCCCCGAAACCTCCGGGGACTGAGAAATGTTCACCAGAGACAATAAGACGGACTGGCCCTTCCTCAATCGATCCGCATCCTCCTGTTCAACGCCCAGATGCACCTCTATATGATCTTGCAGGACAATTTCCACAAGAGGAGAACCGGACGACATCACGGATCCTTGCTCGACATGCACCTTGTAAACGATTCCCGAACCTTTTGAACGAATTTGTTTTTCTCTACCAATCCCGCGCTGTTTAAGGCTTTTTAATCGCAGACCGGCTTGCTGGAAGACCTCCTCCGCAGCCAGGAGTTCTCCACTGGTTGCCAGCTTAAGGTCAACTCGCTCCCGCACTTTGCGTAGCTTTTTTTCGGCGGAAGTATAGGCCCTTTGCGCCTGCTCTACTTGGAGCTTCGCTGCAGGACTGGGGTCGATTGCCAGAAGCATATCGCCTTTTGAAATCTGCTGTCCCTCACTGACAGATATTCGGCGAACACGGCTTTCAAACGGAACCGATACGGTCTCTACAGCTCCCGGCACAGGAGCAACCGTTCCATATGCGGTAATGGTTTCCATGATCGTCTCTTTTTTAATGGGCGTCACTTGAACTTTCGCAACCGGATTCTGATGCAAGATTTCGGTTTCAGCCGCTTGTTCGCCGGATTTCGAAAACAACAGATAATATCCTGCGGCCAGAACAATGACGCTCACGGTGATGCCGATGATGATCCATTTCGTTCGTTCCATTTTAATTCTTTTCTCCTCTACGATACTCCCGGATCTGATTTAATCATGCCCGGACTTCTTTGCGCCCGCATCTGTTTGTCCGAAGTATTTTCCGGCAGCAATTTCAAGGGCAATCCCCATGTCCGACAAGTCCCGTTTTAACTGGAGGATCTTCACTTGCAGGTTGTCTGTTTCATCACGAACACTATTATAAACAAGGATATCGGCGTTGCCTTGTTCCAGGGCTTTTTTGTAAGTCTCGAGCAGGTGTGTCGATATTTGGAAGGATTTTTCGGTGACTTCGATCTGCTTTTTTAGAAATCTCATATCATCCAAAATGGTGGCAATTTTTGAATGCGCTTCGAATACACGGGCAAGATATTCATCAAAAAGTTGTTTCCGACCGGCCCGCTGCGCGGCGATCTGTCCTTGATTCCGATCAAAAAACGGCAAATCGATTGCAGCGGCGAAACCCGTGGTGATCACATTGGATACATCTCTGGCGTAATTTAAGCCGATATTTATTTTGGGAAATTGCGAAAGGATTGCAGCTCTCACCTGTGCTTCCTGGCTCTCATAGCCCTTTTTCAACGCCAGAAGGTCAAGCCGCCGTTCCTCAAGGCCTGCAATAATTTCTTGAGTCGTAGGAATATTTCCCCATCGGGAGAGCCTGATGTCTCTTTGGAGTTGCACCTTCTTTTTCGGCGGGATACCGAGAATCTGGTTCAGGGCATGACGCTCGTGCTCATACTCGCTTTCAAGCATCAGAACTCTGTTTAACGCCTGTTGGCAAGCTTTTTTTGCAGCTTCCAATTCCAGGCCGGTTACCGCTCCTATTGAGAAACCTTTCTGGACGACAGCAAGGTTTTCCTTGCGTTGTTTTACAATGTTTCTAGCCAGGATCAGTTCTTTTCCGGTAAATATCAGCCGGTATACGTTTAACCTTGCCGACTGGGCGACCTGCCACTCCTTCCATGCGATATCCAAATCCACCGATTGGGCATGACTTCGAGCCGCCTCTTGTTTAGCCCCGCGAGGGATAAGCGATGCTATGTCCCAGTTCAGCCCGAGACCAAATGCATTGACCGTGTCCTGGGTATTCCCGCCCGTAGGCACATCCAAACTAGAGGAAAATTGAGGGTTGGGAAGAATACCGGCCTGCAAAAGCTGAGCCGCCGCAATCCCCTTTTGATCCCGTATGGCCCGAAGGGTCGGATTGGCGACTACGGCCAAGATCGCCGCTTCGTCCGATGAAAGGCCGTCAAGGATATTGAACTCGACGGGTTTTAAGATGGGGTGCTGTATCGATTTCGCCTCGATCCGAATGGTTTCGACCCCCGGAGTCTTGATGCTCTCGGAAACCGTAATCTGATTCAGCGGCAATTTGTGGTAAGATGCGCATCCATTCATGACAATCAAAAAAATAATCAGAAATAAAAAGCTGTTCGCGTATTGATGTCGCATATGTTTACCTGAACAGGCTCCCTGAAATGTCGTCTGAAATTTTAGGGAGAATATAAAGTGCTTTAGTGAAGAAATAATGAAGAAAACGATTAAAGAGATTTTATACGTGTTCAGGGAGAGCGCATCCCCTGAACACGTGCAAGAGTTTTAGAAATTATTTTCTTGCAGGAGAGCCGGCTTGATTTGGCAAATGTATATTTACCCGGGTCCAAGCATTGGGATTACTTTCGATTGAGATATCACCCCGGTGAAGTTCGATAATCTGTTTGACAATGGTCAAGCCCAACCCTGAACCGCCATATTGAGAAGATCTCGATTTTTCCACTCTGTAGAACTGTTCAAACACCTGATCGATATCTTTTCCTGGAATTCCTCTTCCGGTGTTAAAAACAGACAAATAAACCATATCGTTTTTTGTTTCGGCGGTTATTTCTATTTTGCCGCCGTCAACGTTGTATTTGATGGCGTTGTCAACAAGATTAATAAGGACTCGCTGTAGAGAATCTCTATCTCCTCTGATTCGAAGCTGTTCAGGAACATCCATCTTCATATCGATCTGTCTGGCCGTCAAAAGGTCGGCATAATCATCATGGACCGATCTTACCAGTTCCGATAGAAAGAGTTCTTCGAAATCTATAGTTTCTTTCGCCTTCAGCACCGACAGATCAAGAAGATTTTTTACAAGGCGTCTCATCCGTTGTAAAATATCATATTGCCGAATAAG
This sequence comes from Desulfobacterales bacterium, assembly GCA_037381105.1. Classification (GTDB taxonomy): domain Bacteria; phylum Desulfobacterota; class Desulfobacteria; order Desulfobacterales; family UBA11574; genus UBA11574. The sequence continues at coordinate 2,713 of JARRRC010000127.1, read as the reverse complement.
TCGAAGCCTGAATGTTTCCGGCAACTCTTTCAGATGAATGGCATTTTCCATAAAAAACGATAATAAAGTAATCGGACCTTTCAACTCATGGGATGCATCGGCGATGAGCTGTTTTTGCATGACAAATGAGTACTGCAGACGGTCAAACATGTGGTTTAAAGATTCGGAAAGCTCATACAGTTCGTCTTTGCTTTTGCCCAGCGGTATCCGCTGGTCTAAAGACCTGTCATTAATATCCCGGGCCATTCGGTTAATCACGGTGATCGGTCTTAGAATCTTTCCGGCGATATAATAACTTACAAGGATCAAAAGCAGTGTGGCGGCACCCAGTCCCACGGCAACCCCCTGGATCAAATCAGTGATTTCCTCTTCCAGTTTTTCCATAGGCCTGCCGATCACAACCTTACAGGGTTGATCTCGAAGCCTGCTACTAAAAGTTTTTATTCGAAAAGCCACCTCGTTTTTGCTATCCTGATCCAGATTGATACGTTCCCGTGGAATCATTCTTTCGACCATATAGGGCTGGCTTGTTTTATTTAACGGAAGGTCTGTGTATCGTGTCAGTTTTGACTGGTATAAAACATTCAGGTGATCATCATATATCTTTATCCAGTATTTTCCCGTATCAAATGGGAAATCTTTTTGAGTGGCGTTTTTGGATGGGGTTGGCGTTGTTTCAACAAGACGGACAACCGATCCTGCCACGGTTTCCAAATCCCTGTCAATCAGTCTGTAGGGTTGTTCCAGCATTTCCCAGAGAACAATTGCAGAAAATAGAAGGCTTGCCAAAACTCCGACTCCGGCAATCCACAAGGTTATCTTGTAGCGGATCTTCACTCCTGTTCATCCTCTATAATAAACCCTATTCCACGGATGGTCCGGATAATCTTTTTTGGGTCTGTATCGCCAATTTTCCGTCTCAAATTTTTAATATGAACATCGATAAAATTTGACATGGTAAATGGATCGAATTGGTCTCCCCAGACATGTTCCGCCAAGGTAAACCGGGAAATCGCCCGGTTTTTATTGTATAAAAGAAATTCAAGAATCGAGAACTCTTTGGGCGTTAGTTCCACGATTATGCCCTTCTTGGTGATCTGGCGTGTTTTCGTGTTCAGAGAAACATCGCTGATGGTCAGCAGCGGATCTCTGTGATCGGAAGTTCGCCGGAGCAAAGACCGAATCCTGGCCATCAGTTCTGCTATTGCAAACGGTTTTGCAAGATAATCATCAGCGCCGTAATCAAGCCCTTTGATTTTTTCTTCCACAGCGCCTTTAGCCGTCAGCATAAGCACCGGCGTTTTGAAATTTGCCTTCCGGATTTCTTTTAAAATTGAAAGTCCGTCCACTTTGGGGAGCATGATATCAAGAATAATAAGATCATAAGGATTGTCAAACAATTTATCCAAAGCCGATTCCCCATCATCAGCCGTGTCAACATTATAATTTTGGTTCGCAAGCGTTTCCTGAAGCTGTTCAAGCAAATCAGGTTCGTCATCCACCACAAGAATTTTCATTTTATTCTCTTTAATACTAAAATTAACCTCTTATATTCTTACAAAATCGTCAATATTTTGCAAACACAAAACCGTCTTTCGAAATGGCGTTGGATGAGTTTTTAACGTTGGTTTCCAAAAATAATGGTTTTGAAAGTCTTCCCTTCAGGGATTGATATTTTTGAAAATTAAAAACAGCAACAATACGACCGGGATATGTTTTAACCAGCGCATTAAACCCGTCAATGGTTAAAAGACGACTTTTAGAATCTTTATATTGCAATCCGTACATCAATTCTCCCCCTCCGCCAAGCAAATATACATCATCTCTCTTGTAAAACCAGCAAACTGCCCGCACCTGGTCCTCATCCGACACGAGGATTGTATCCGGTCGCACCAGATTTGAATATTGAAGCAGTATCTTGCCCGGCGTCTTACTTTGTAAAGTCACCCCAGGCATAATAAAGGGTGTGCTTAAAATGATGAAAATCGGAGAAACCGCATAAAATACAATCTTTCTTTTGTATTCCGTTTTCCGGCATGCAATAAATAACAGGTATGAAAATATTATCAGTCCGGCAACCGACAGTGCCCACCTCCAGCTTTCGAAATAGGGTTTGAAGCCTTTAAACCCGATACTCTGAACCCCAATTAAAACAACAGCAATTCCGCTGATCAGTACCGCCAGAGATTTACCGCCGGCATTGAATGCCTTTTTACCTCCTGCTTCAAAATATTGATATAGACCAATTGATATCAGAACGGCAAGAGGCGGCAAACAAGGTAAGATGTAAGTAATTAATTTTCCTTTAGAAATCGAAAAAAATAAGAAAGGGGACAAAAACCAGCATGCGGCATAACGGACCCATGAGTTTCTAAGACCGGTTCTTTTTAAACCTAAAATTACTGAAGGGAAGAGAAATGACCACGGCAAAACCGCTGCCGGCAGGACAAGAAAAAAATACATCAATGATTGGCTGTGCTGGGCATTTTCAGACAAAAATCTTCTAAAATGTTCATTCCATATAAAGAAATGCCAGAAATCCGGCTCCTTAAGATGGATCAGGATGCTCCATGGTAATGCCACCAGTGCAGCACCAAAAATCGGTATCCATGGTATGCAAAAAATCTCCTTGAACCGACGTTCCCATATCATAAAAGGAACAATGACCAGCACGGGAACGACAAACGCCAGGAAACCTTTAGTCAGAAATGCC
>JARRRC010000126.1:0-8202 GCA_037381105.1 Desulfobacterales bacterium | reverse complement strand
TATCATGAGAAGAGATATCGAAGGAAAAATTACTTTTTTTAATGAGTTTGCCCAAAATTTTTTTGGTTATACAGAAGATGAAATAATCGGAAAAAGGCTGGAAGATACGATTTTCCCTAAAACAGAGTCAACGAAAATTTATCTTGAAAAACTTTTGGATCTTTTAAAACGAACCCCTGAAAAAGCAATCGTCAATGAAAATCAAAATGTGCTGAGAAATGGTAAAAAAGTATGGATTGCATGGACTTATCGGCCTATATTTGATAGTGACAGAAATTTCAAAGAAATTCTCTGCATTGGTACTGACGTCACGGAGCTCAAGCGCTCCGAACAAGAGAAAAGAGATTTGGAGGCTCGTCTTCAGCGGGCACAAAAAATGGAAGCCATCGGAACGCTTGCCGGCGGCGTAGCCCATGATCTGAATAATATCCTGTCCGGTATTGTCAGTTACCCTGAACTTTTATTAATGGACATTCCCCGGGATAGTCCGCTGAGAAAGCCGGTTTTAACCATACAAAAAGCGGGGGAAAGAGCTGCTGCCATTGTTCAGGACTTGTTAACCCTGGCAAGAAGAGGGGTTGTCACAACGAAAGTCGTTAATTTAAATTCCATTATTTCCGAGTACTTGAAAAGCCCCGAATTTGAAAACTTGAGGATGAATCATCCGAACGTTCATTTAAAAACTGATTTTGAAGCAGACCTGTTAAACATTTTTGGCTCTCCGGTTCATCTATCCAAAACAATTATGAATCTGGTTACAAATGCTGCCGAGGCAATCCCCGATTCTGGAGAGATTATACTATCAACAAAAAACCGCTATGTTGACAAATCATTAAGCGGATTTGACAAGATTAAGGAAGGAGACTATGTCATACTCAGCGTTCGTGACACCGGCATCGGTATCCCTTCCGAAGACTTGGAAAGAATATTTGAGCCTTTTTACACCAAAAAGGTAATGGGAAAAAGCGGAACAGGATTGGGGATGGCGGTTGTATGGGGAACCGTAAAAGACCACAAGGGTTATATTGACGTAAAAAGCGCAGGGGGAAAAGGAACCGAATTTACGCTCTATTTTCCGGTAGTGAGGCAAGAGCTGACCCATGATGCCCCGTTATTTTCCATAGAAGATATTATGGCCAAAGGAGAATCTATTTTAATCGTGGACGATGTGGAAGATCAAAGAAAAATTGCCTCTGAAATGCTGACTAAATTGGGATATTCCGTTGTTTCCGTATCGAGTGGCGAGGAGGCTGTTGATTACATGAAGCATCATTCGGCAGACCTTCTGGTGCTCGATATGATCATGGATCCGGGGATCGACGGGCTCGATACATATAAAAAAGTTTTAGAAATACACCCCAATCAAAAAGCCATTATCGCCAGCGGTTATTCTGAAACCGATCGAGTCAAAGAAGCTCAACGGTTGGGTGCAACATCTTACGTTAAAAAGCCCTACTTAATAGAAAAAATAGGAAAAGTTATTCGGGATGAACTAGATAAATAAAAATTATGAAAACATCAAATACAAATTATCGCGGATATTTAATGGAAAGCGACGAAGAAACGCTTCGTCTCGATTTGAAGACCGACGCCAATATAGTTGAAAGTCAGGCTCTATGGGCCGGTATAAAACCGGGAATGCGTGTTGCCGATTTAGGTTTTGGTTCAGGCAAAACTTCTTATTATCTTCATAAACTGGTTCAGCCGAATGGTAAAGTCGTCGGGGTTGATATCTCTAAAGATAGAATTGAATATGCGAAAAAGCACTACCATAAACAGGGGGTCGAATATATTCTCAGAGATATCCGTGACCCCCTTGATGAATCTGCCTTATCGATTTGGACTATAACTGTCTGAACCATTTCGGGCTCTCCAAAAGGCTTAAAAGAACAATTTACGGATTAACGAAAGCTATGGAAAAGAATGCTGATTTTGATCCCTTTGTCGGAATCAAACTTTATTCTTTTTTATATGATCTTGGCTGCCAGGACATCGATGTGAGCATGGCGCCGCATCATCTGATTTTTGGAGAATTGAATGAAAGAGATGCGTTCAATTGGACAAAAAAGGTGGAAATCGCTGTGAAGAGATTAGGGTATGACTTTAAAGAATATAAAGGAGGATATGAAGAATTTTTTGAGGAATTCAAGCAATTTTTTTCCGATCCCAGAAGGTTCACCTATACTCCGTTAATCTCAGTCAAAGGTCGCAAGGCATTAAATTGAAGTGATTTTATTATTAAAGTGTTTAAGAATGACCTTTTTTAATTAATTCATCAAGATATTTAAAGTAATGATCCGTATACTGCATATTCAGGGTCCAAAGATGATATGATTTTTCATAGGGTATGGAATTGTTTTCGACATAGCTGACCGGATAAACTAGCACCGGCACCTCATCCTGTTCGAATTTTTTGGAGAGCAGGGAAAGCGCCAAATACAGAATATCTTTTGTTAGATCCCTTGACTCCACAACGATTATTTTGATATTATTGGTAAGGTCCGCAAGGTTCAAACCGACATCTGAAATATTTATTATGATAACTGCCTTGAGTTTGCCGTCTCTTTTCAACGACAAAACATGTTTTTCTCTTTTTAGCCCAAGTTGATGATATTCGGTTGAAAGTTCATCTATACCTTCATCCGCGTTCAATTCCATTGCATCCAGCATGATACCGCCCGAAGAAAACTCGTAAAAATTTTGCAGCTCGGATAAATCCTCATCCGACGTGTTTGTTAAATCCCATGGTCTCTCCAGTTCTGGTCCATTGGACGGTGTTTTTCGACAATGAAAATAGGCGAATGTATCAAGCGAACACCCTTTGGGATCACTGATATTTTTAAAAACCCCTCCAAAAACACGGTTGGGAAATCGATTCTCGGGCCTGAAATAACAAAAGGCATAATTCATTCGAATAGAGTAGAACTGGTGAGAATCATTTATAAACCGGCCAATCTGATTTAGAACGGCTATACCGGCTTTCAGTGAAACAGATCGATCGGCAGCATGATGGTGGATCAGCCAGGTATTTTCATAAAAACGAATCATGGCAAGATGGCCCAGAATCTGTCCCTTGTCCTGATAAACAAAATGTCTGGCGATCTTTTGATTTTGGGTATAAAGTTTTGTGTATATCGCCTTGATTTTATCCTTATTCGCCTCAAGAAACACATATTTTTTGGGATAGATAAAACCGGATTCAAAGAAAAAATTCCATAGGGCGTCCATATTAACCCGGTTGCAAATATAAGAGTGGTCGTCTTTTGCCTGATGGAGCAATGCGGAAAGTCTTCCGTGATCCTCGATACTCATATCAAGGATGGCCATGCCGCATTTCACCCAATTACTGTTCTTATCTTCCCCCATGAGTTGTCGATAAACCACCTGAACCTTACATTTGATGCTGAAGTTGTTGGCAAAGTTCAATTCCAGCTCAGGGATAATCATACCGGGCAATAGAACGGCGTTACTTCTGTCTTCTTCTGCGGAAAACCCGGAGCCTGACAGGTCAATGATCTTAAGGTTGATCATTTTTTCTATCAGCGGATGTTTGAAGATAATGGTCGGTGAAGGAACCAATTTTTGCCGGACACTTCGAAACTCCTTGGGTTTAAATCTTTGAATTTGGTACCTCGACGGCTCAAGAACATAGCTTCTTGTTTTATGGCCACCGGTCTGTTTGATGATTCTGCATTCTCCTGAATAAAGAATTTTGTTTTCATCGGAAAAGATCAGGTTGACCGGAATTCCCGGGTCAATCCATTGGAATGTCTGGGGCGGTTTTGCGGTAATTTCCACGCGGAAAGATGCTGTGCTGAAATCGACGAGAACGCCGTAAAAAGGGGCACTGTTCTGAATGAGTTGAACCTTGACGCCTTTGCATGAATGTCTTCTCATCTCCCGGGGGCTGACCTCCCAGCATGTCTCCGGGAGTACGAGACGAATGCCACTTTCATCAACAGTGACCTCGCCGGATGCGACCAACAATATCTTTTTGCCGTTCGGGACAACGATCTCTTGAAACTTATAAGATGACAACAGATGACCGATTTTATCCGTTTCAATCCAATGGCATTTTAACTCTTCTCCAAGACATGGCTGCGGTCTGGCCGGGCACGAAACCGTGTGGTTGTATTTTAAATGTTTAAAATTTACAAGGATCACACCATCTTGGAAATTGATGTAATTCAGCTTATTAATTAAATATTTTTTGCGAATCTCCTTTCCTTTTGCAAGACGTTCCGTTTCAGAACCTGTTGAGGAGTATTCAGGTGTTTTTTGTTCGTTGTTCATAAGCCCAATGAATTGTTGAATCAAGGGTGATAGATTATAATGCTGATGAAGCTTCCTGCTTTTCTATTATGGCAGGATCATTGCTTTGTCCAGCCAACTCCGCGAATATGTTGCGACAGCACCATATCAAGCCGATGATTTTATCCGTAACAAACAAGATATTGTGTGTCAAGATGTATTAAATAACAATATATAGCAATATCGCTCTGTCAATCCATTGGGAAATATCTATTAATAAATGCGCCGTTGACCGTCTTCACAGATGTGTTTGATCCCCCGGCGTGGCCACCTTATAAGCAAAAGCCATGCCGACAGTAGAATGCTCTATATCGATGGTATTACAGACAGTTATATAATTTTTATCAGAATGTTTCAGGAAAACATGTAATAAAGTTCACAAAAAATATGTAATTTATTCCATACTTATGTTGGTATTTGTTTTTTGATCCGGTTTTTTTCTAATTGACTAAATTTATGATTACGGTAAAAATAATGTTAATGCAAGTTGCAGATATTATTATTTTGACGCATATTATTTATAGGATAACGATATGAATGAAGGAAACAATCCAGAATTTGTAAATATAGCGATTTTGGACAATATCATAGAGGCACAGCTTGTCGACTCTGTCCTGAATGAATACGACATTCCCCATCGAATTCGATCATTTCATGATACGGCCTACAATGGTTTGTATCAGTTCCAAAACGGCTGGGGGGCATTATGGGCGCCGGTTTCATTCGGAGCGGAAATTCTTGAAATATTGCATGACATCAGATCAAATGATTTTCAAGTCAAAAATAGATATACCGCCAAAAAGCCTTATCCTCTCCGCAAACGCTTATCAAAAGGAGGTTACGCCATGTCCAACAACAAAACTGTTGAATCAGGGAATTTTGAAGAAGCGCTGAAAATCGGCCGTCCGCCCAATGTGGTAAAACTTTTTCCGAATTCAAAAGCACTGATCGTCAGCGGAAAATTTATAGATAGAGCCATGCTTGCCAAAGGCAAGGCTATAGCCATGGCCGCCAACGGTCGCAACAACTTTGTTATTCGAGGCGCCCTCCGGGCCGCCCAGAAGGCAAATGCCGCCATCATCATCGAAATCGCAAAATCCGAAGGCGGTGCCGGTGCGTATTGTGCGGTCAACTACTGGAATATTGCCCGCCAGGTCGATGCCATCTGTAACGAATTAGGAATCACTATTCCTGTCGCCATCCATGCCGACCATTACGGTATCAAAAACCAACAAGATGTCGATAGCGCCAAAATCGAGATTCCTACACTGTTCGAAGCCGGAATGACATCCATCGCCATTGATGCATCACATCTGCCCGATGACCAGAACCTTCTTGCCAGTCTGGCACTAAACGCGTTTGTCCCCGAATGGGCAAGCCTTGAAACCGAGGTGGGTGAAATCAAAGGAAAAGAAGGACTTTCAACCGTTGAGGAAGCCTTATTTCTCATCCAGGGGCTAAACGCCCATGATATTTTTCCGGATTGGATCGCCTTAAATAACGGAACAACTCACGGTATAGAGGAAAGCGGACAGGGAATACAGGTTGATTTAACCGCGGAAATTCATCGGGCCCTGACAAAGTATCAGGTTTCCGGCGCCCAGCACGGTACATCCGGAAACAGTTCCGATCGGCTGAGGGAAATTGCGGCTAAAACCAGGACAACCAAAGCAAATGTCGCGACAGCTCTGCAAATGATTTCCTGGGGCCTTAAAGTCAATGATTACGGCAATGCCATGCTCGACAAGGACGGCAACTTTATTAAAGTTAAGGATCAAGGCGTCACCGAAGAGATGTGGCGAGAGATGACCGCCTATGCTGAAGCAAAAGGACTAAAGGGCGGAAATTTTAAAAAACTCAACCTTCCTTTTGAAAATAAATTGATGGGACAACCCAACACCGTCAGAGAAAGAATGGTCAAACGGGTTGAAGAATTTGCTTATAACATGCTTGTCAACGTCTTCAACGCCGATGACACGGCGCCGCTTGCCATTAATGGCATTCTCGAAGCCGGAACATATGATCCGGGTCCAAAAGCAAGCCGAATTGAAAATCCTGCTGAATGGACACAGGAAGAAATCATCAAAAAAGCAACGGCGATGTCATCCGACAAGGGCCCCAAAGGGGACTTCGACGATTGATCGTACGAAAAAAACAGTTCTGTCCTTACTGCGGCGAGGGACTCTCAAAAAAGCCTTATGAAGGCAGACTAAGGCTTTTTTGTGAGCGCTGCAATGAACCATTATATGAAAACCCTATTCCCGCCACATGCCTTGTGGTGGTAGATACGCGAGCGAGGGTGCTTCTTGTAAAACGGAGTGTAGAACCTAAAAAAGGTTTCTGGTGTCTTCCGGGAGGCTTTATGGAACTGGACGAAACACCTGAGCATGCCGCATTAAGGGAACTCAAGGAGGAAACCGGGTTAAAAGGACGAATCGATATGCTCCTTGGGGTTTCTACCAATCCGAGTGCCCAATATCACACGGTATTGATGGTGGGGTATTTGGTTAAAAGTTATTTTGGAAACCTTGCAGCCGGCGATGATGCAAATGATGTAAATTTTTTTCAGTTTAATGAATTGCCCGACATCGCTTTTGAAAGCCATGAAAGGTTCATCAGAATGTATTATGCCGTTTATTCCACCTGATAACTGTATATCAATCCGGATAAAAGGATAAAATCACCCTTCCCTTCCTTGTTAATATTGAACAAACACATAACCACCCTTTCCGCTGCTGTCTTCATATGCCGGTTCGGGTAGATGTTGCTTCCATTGGGCATATTTTTTGGATTTTGCGATAAGCACCACCTGATCCTTACCGGTGGTTCTAATAACGAGATCTTTAAATTGTTCCAGATTCAGTGAACGGTGCTTTGCGTCCTGATAACCGAGCCCATAGGACACCTCGCCTCCGCCGCCAATAAGATAAACATCGTCCCGCTTGTAAAACCAGCAAACCGCCCCCATGGGATCTTCATCCGCAACCAGCAATGTATTTGTCTTGACTCTATCTTCATGAGCCAGCAGAAATGCGCCCGGTGCTTTATGCTCAATGGTCGGATCCGGCATCATAAAATTGGAAGAAAATAATATGAGCAGCGGAGCACCGACGACCAGAATGAGTTTTGTTTTAGGATCCCGGGTCTTTGCCGCAGCAATCAAAAGAAATGCAAACATCATAAATCCAAGCGCCCCAAAGCCCCATTTCCAGGTTTGAGCATAGGGTTTGAACCCCTTAAAACCTACGATTTGAACCGCTATCAAAGCCGCTGTCAGAATCGCCGCCAGCAATGCAAGAGAAGAGACCCCAACGGAGAATATTTTTTTACCGCCTGTCTCAAGGTATTTTTTAAGCCCCATGGACATCAGTATTGCAAAAGGAGGAAAACACGGCAGGATGTAAGTTAATATTTTGCCTTTTGAAATAGAAAAAAATAAAAATGGAAAAAAGAACCAGCATATGGCATAGCGGATTATCGGTGCTTTAATCCCGGTTTTTATTAACCCCATTATCGCCGCAGGTAAGAGAAACGCCCAGGGAAGGGCCGCCGCAGGGAATAAATAAATATAATACCAGAAGGATTCATGGTGCTGAGCGCCGGAAGATAAAAATCGCTTGATATGTTCATTCCATATAAAAAAATGCCAGAAATCAGGTGCCTTAAAATGAATCCCTATTGCCCACGGCATGACCACCAAAACTGCGGCCACAATCGGCAACCAGGGAATGGTCATTATCTCTTTTAAACGCTTCTCCCAGACCATAAACGGTACAATGGCCGCCACCGGGATTGCAAAGGCTAAAAACCCTTTGGTCAGAAAGGCAAGTCCGCAAAAAACACCGAAGAGCAGTAAAAAACCGCGTCTTTTCTTTTTAAAAGACTCGGCAG
>JARRRC010000125.1:0-6413 GCA_037381105.1 Desulfobacterales bacterium | reverse complement strand
TCTTTATCCGAGAGCGTCTCTAACGAAAGGATTTCAGCCTCTTTTGCAGGTTTTTCATCGGCGTCGATTTCATTGACCTCTTCTAAAGCAGGATTTTCCTCCAATTCCTGGCTGATCCGGTCCACAAGTTCCATCCTGTTCAGCTGTAAAAGCTTAATCGCCATCTGCAGCTGTGGCGTCATGATCAACTGCTGACTTAAGCGCAGTTCTTGTCGTAGTTGCATTAACATTTGTGTTTTAATTCCTTGCCAATTCTTTTTGACGTTTATTAAATTGATAATTTGATCTTGCCAATGTGTTACCTCCCTGGCTGCTATTTTTGATGATGACAACAATAAAAGGATCTTATGAGTGGACTTAGTTGAGGTTTATGGTCTGATGAGAACGAATTGTGAAGGGATCAATTCAAACCAAATAAAAAGGCATCCCCTCAATATTAGAAGGAATGCCCTCTTTACTCAGAACATAAGATTACATCACAGTGACATTTGCAGCAGAAGGACCTTTTTGGCCTTGCTCTATATCAAAGGAAACCCGGTCGCCTTCATTGAGGGACTTAAAACCGTCTGCATTGATGGCTGAATGATGAACGAACACATCCGGCCCGTCTTCCCGCTCAATGAATCCAAACCCTTTTCGGTCGCTAAACCATTTAACAGTTCCATTGGTCATGATAACATCCTCCTTTCAAAAAATTTCAACGTTGCAAACTGGAGGGTGCCACTTTGACAAATGGATTGTCCTTCAGAGAGAAACTGTCCCGCAGGTTAAAAAGGACTTGATTGATTGACCATATAATAATCTTTATTTTGCAAGAAAGCAAGCTAAACATTTGTTTTTAATAAATATCGGGAAATACGTATTTAAGCGTGCAAAAACGAAATGTTATGGAAATAATGTCTAAGAAGGCTCTAAGCAGCAAGATTGGATAGCATTCTGTGCAGCATGAACCAAGAATGACGATCCGGACATACCTTGTTTTTTAGCAGCGGTATCAATCTGTTTAAGTGTCATTTCAGGTACAGTATAACATTCATGACTGTACGGGGTTTAGCATCAGGTACTGAAACGACCCAATAAGCGGTCGCATTGGCGTAATCGGGATCGTTCCTGATTTCTTCAAGCCTGAAGGTGCTGAGCAATTGTTCGCCGTCTTCGAGCATACCTTGGATGTGAAGGGTAAGAACCTCTTAGGCCATATCCTTGGCTTCATCGATATTTTTTCCGGCAGTGATCCATCAGGGAAAGTCCGGAAACGATACGCCGAAATCTGATTGGGTGTCTTTATGGACGACAGCAATGCAGTTTGCCATGGTAATACCTCATAAGTCAGAATGATCCCTGCACTCGCTATCTATACAAGATCTTTTTGCCCCACAAATTAACATATGAAGGGTATGGGATGTTTCATGATATTTCTCTTAATCATGATATTTCTCTTAAATGAGTTAGTAACCCACTAACACCAAAACTTGTTCCTAAATTTCGTCTGCAACATTTTATCGAGCAGTTGAATTTGAAGTGCATCTTAAAAGTGCTTCAGGCCGGGCCTTTGCTAAAAATCATCCAAGAGACCCTTGACTAAAGATACAAATGATATAAAATCGCAGGATAATTACCCTCCGCTCCGGCTTACATCAAAACGCCTCCTATTTGAACAGTTCTATAAATTCGATTTAAGCCGAGCTCATAAAAAGGTTTTCATATTATCTGAGGCCATAATTTTTGAACAAAATCGATGTCGAAAATGGATGATTCTCACCCCAGGTTCCGGTAGAATATAATTGGTAAATAATTTGCCGCTCCCCTCTTGACAAAAATACCACATTGTAGTATTTTTGATCATGCCATTAGATACTGACCCTTCACGATTTGAGCACCTTAAAATCAGTTTTCTATAGCTAAGATCGCTTGTCACTTCACAATAAATCTTTTGGTAAAAATTACACACCTTAAAACCCCGAAAAGGGGTAATTAGCCATTTTTATTCAAAGCCCATATTTATAACGCTGCAAACTTGGAAGAATAACTCTAGGACATAATCATATCACCGGTAAATATCGGAAATGAGACAACGTGAAATAAAAAAAGGAGCATGGAGATGGTTAAATATAAAATTGTTAACAGAGGATCTTTAATATTAGCGACAGCAACTATGCTGATGGCCTTCACCCTTGGATGTTCAGAGTCTAAAAATCCGGCGCCAACGGAAATGACATTTGATGGGCCTTCTCGAAACTTGGGAGATGGCCGGGCTTATGCCTTCGAAAAGACAGATATAAGCGGGAAACCAGTAGCCATTGGCTTGAGGATGTCAGAAACGGCTCTGGCGGGTTTACAATCAGAACCACCTCATGACGGAACCGGGTGGGAAACCATCATACCCCTTCCCAAGGAAGCAGCCACCACGGGATATGACCATATCGGGATTGACTGGAATCCAAAGGGGCATATTCCAAATGGCATCTATGATAAACCCCACTTTGATTTTCATTTCTACATGATCAGCCAAGCGAAGAAGGATACGATTACGGCAAAAGGCAAAGATCTCGAAAGGGCGCACAAGGCGCCTGCGCCGGAATACATGCCTGAAGGATATATTCTGCCAAAGGGCACGGAAGTAGCGCGGATGGGCGCCCACGCAATTGATCCTTCATCTCCCGAGTTCAATAAACAGCCCTTTACGAAGACTTTCATATATGGTTTTTATGATGGACAGATGGTTTTCTTTGAGCCAATGATGACGAAAGCTTTCCTTGAGACGAAGCCGAATACTACGAGTCGCATCAAACTTCCAAAAACTTACGCCAAAAATGGATACTACCCCACTGCTTATTCTGTAAGGTACGATGCAGCTCAACGGGAGTTCGAGATATCTCTTGATAATCTGATTTACAGATAGATTTCGTCCATCATTCCGTGTACGGTTGCAAGCGTATTGCGTCGGCCGTCACAAATTTACCAACCAAATGAAAAGGAGGACCTTGTCATGGCAAGAAAATATATAGACTGCAGGGATTACCCTCAAACCGACAAGCGGTGTTCGGTTGCCATATCTGCGGATTCCGACAAGGAACTGTTGGAGGCCGTGATTCAGCACGGCATTACCGTCCATGGTTATGCCGACACTGAAGAATTCAGAAATGAAATCCTAAAAGGCATGAAAAAGGGCAGCCCGCCCGCTTAGATAACCGAATGGCTTTATGCGTTTAATAACGATTCAGCTCTTTTAAAATTCTAATGTTCCAAATATTGAATGGGAGGCTCCGTTGGTGCCTCCCATTTTTTATATCTGAAAGACACTTCTTTTAATACTCTTTTTTATCTGGTAGCTCCGCGGATGCAGGAAATTGTTCGATAATCCGACCCGTTTTAATTATTGGGTTTCCTCTAAAATTCAATTTTCGAGTGAACCTGAGATAGCTGCTATATGAGCATGGTTATTAAAATCAAAATATTTTGTGCCCCTAATGAATATATAGATAGTGTCAGATTTGATTTGCGAACATAGCCGCTACTTTATTTCTGCTCATTTTTAGATATTCCCGATCCTTTGAAAAAACTTCGAGTGTGATGGTATCATCATATCCGATGCCTTTGAGGGCTTTAACAATTTTATAAAAATCGACGGTCCCTGCCCCAACGGGCAAATGGTTGTCTGCTTCGCCGAGATTGTCGCTGATATGGATATGGCCGATTCGGTCCGGAAATCTTTCTATAAATTTTACCGCTCTTTTTCCCTCTTTGTCTTTAATATGGGCATGTCCGGTATCCAGCGTCATTTTAAGATTTGGAAATTTTACAAATATTTCAGCAAAATCCTCGGGTTCCATCAGGGAGTGGGTTTTTGGAAACAAATTTTCGAGACAAAGGATAAGATCAAGTCGGTCGGCCTTTTCCATGATAGCATCAAGACTTTCCAAGGCATATTTTCTTGATTGATCCATCACAAAAATACCAAGTCCCAAAATATAGCCGGGATGGAGCACCGCTTTGAGGCATCCGAGTTCGGAAGCCACTTCGAGGGATTTGAGAACCTCATTCAGGGAAGCTTGTCTGAGGCCACGGGTCAGATCGGCCGTATAAACAAATGAGGGGAGGTGACAGATGAGCCTCATTTTTTTCCGATCAAGTGCTTTGAGGAGTCTTTTTTTCTGCTGACGTATTATACTGTAATGCGCCTGTGGCGGATCCATGGTCAACTCAAGATAGTCAAAACCCAGTTCTGAAATGGCTTCAAGTTCATTAAGAATGGGTTTGACCGGAAAATTCATGGCCCCATAAAGCATGTTCTTGACCTCCCTTTGTTTTTCTTGTGCGGTTCAGAAATTGTATGTATCATAGGTTGTTCGTCCTTTGAAATAATTCGATTCCAAATAAGCTTCAGCATTGTATTTTCCTGAAATTTTAGATACTTTCACTCACCTCGAGCCATTTTGGTTCTAATCACTCAAACCCACCGAGGTGCTGGGTCTGTTTGATGAAAAAAAGAGAGGACGTATCGTCTGAATAGGATTGTATTTTGCTAAGTTATTATCTGATTCGTGAAAAATCATTCCTGAAAGTATGCCTCAATTAGACCAATTTCTTTTTTTATATTTTGTTTAAAGCCTTCATCATCTTCGGCAACAGCCTCAATTTTTCGATCCATCTCCTCCGATAATTTTTTAACGATTAATTCATTTATAGACTCTACCGAGAAAAGATCTTTATCTGATTTATATGAGATAATACCAAATGATCGCATCGCTTCCAGAAAACCAAATGCGTACTCATAACTCAAATAAGGCGTTTTATCAGTTATATTTTTGAGTAAAAAAGGCTTTTTCGTCTTCAATGCTTGTAGACAAGTATATATAATTAAAATCCCGCCCAATGAAGACCGGCTGGGAAATCTATTAATCATATCTTCATCGAATTCTTTTCTTTCTTCTAATTTTTCTGTAATTATATCTCCTGTTTTGGCTGAGAGCATACTAACCATTGTGTGTGTTTCCTCAACCTTTTCACTGATTAATTTAATTATTGCTGGTAGGTCATCTGCCTTTTTGCTTAGATTTTTCGTTGATTCTGATAACGCGGCGGATGATACTGAAAGTCCTTTAGATGGGCTTTCAATCGAGCTGATGTTTTGAGACATTGCTGAATTTGCATACATTGTATAAACGATAGCTAGGATGGCTAAAGCTATGGAAATTAGAGTTAAAGAAAATATAACATAATTCGCCAATCCCGGTGTTGCTGCGGATTCAATCGTAAACAAGAAAATAATAATCAAAAACATGATCAAAAGAATATAAAATGCATGTATTTTATATTTTTCTTCCATTTTTCTTCCCTTTTTCAATTTTATGTTCTTTGGCAAATTCTACCAGAAGGTTATGGATCTGTAGTAATCTTTCATCACCGATGGCGGTGACGGCTTTTTGAAAAGTCGTGTAATAGGAAGCCTTCGCAGAATAAAAGTAGAAATTGAAAGCGCTCGGCTCGCAGATATAATATTTGCCTTTTTATTCTTCCATGGGTTTCTGAAGAATCAGGGCAAATCCGGAACTGTATTTGCCACCGGCGGGTATGCGAGGAAGTACGAGATATACACCTATCCAGCCTGTATACCAGAGACGGCGGGGCAAACTATGTTCATGTGTCCCTGTGATAACCAACACCGGGGCCGGTTCACCGGCATTCAAGATATCTTTATGCTTGGGCTGGATGCATGCAAAAAATCTCGATAAAAGATTTCCCAACCCGGGTTTGGACTGTTTTATTATATTTTTTAAAATAAGTTAAAAACATATTATCAAGAAATGAAATAAACGTCAAAGAAAATGCCGGAGGATTTTAAATTTTAAAATTGTGATTTCGGTATATTCTATGCTACTAATGTTATAGCAAAATGAGGTATGAGGCGGACATTTCATTTTTATTTTGTCAGGAGGATGCTCTAATGACCGCGAAGCCGACATATGAGGAATTAGCAAAAAAGAACCAGTACTTAGAGCAGGAAGTTTCGAAATATCGGCAAATCGAAAAGGCGCAGCTTGAAAATGAGGCCGCTTTAAGAAGCATATTGCGCGCTGTGCCGATAGGTATCGGTGTGGTATGCAACAGAGTGATTAAAGAAGCGAATGCACGGCTATGCGATATACTGGGATATTCATCTAAAGAGATCCTGGGAAATAGTGCCAGGATGTTATATCCCACGGATGAAGATTTTGAATATGTAGGACGAGAGAAATACTCACAGATCCATAAAAAAGGAATAGGATCCGTTGAGACTCGCATGAGGCGAAAAGATGGCAGCGTGATGGATGTGCTTTTGAGTTCAGCCCCTATCGACCCCAATGATTTGTCGATTGGTGTAACCTTTACCGTACTTGATGTGACGGCTCGAAAACGATCGGAAAGAGATC
>JARRRC010000124.1:11980-15085 GCA_037381105.1 Desulfobacterales bacterium | reverse complement strand
CCAGTCGCTGTATACGGCGGCCAATCGAACAATAGTACATGGAAATGTTTCGGAATACGCTTTGATTATTGATTCCGCGTGTCTTTTACTTCTTGCATAGGGATAATCCGCATCTATGGGACTTTTTTCGGTCAGTGCCCGGCCGGGAGGGGGAAATTTACAGGCAGCAAGAGAACTTGAAAATATAAACCGCTTGATATTCAACAATTTTGACAACTCCAAAAGATTGCGGGTGCCGACAACATTGGTCTCCTCGTACACGGGGTTCTCTTTCAGGGTAAAGTCATAATAACCGGCCAGATGCAAAACATAATCCGCTCCTCCGTGACCCCGGACATACTCGATGACTCTCAAAAGATTGTCCCACCGAGTGATGTCCGCCTGGAGCCAGTGTGTATGATCATTTTCCGGGACACCGGCCTCCTTTTGACTTCGCCGGGCAATACAGAACAAACGAAACTTGCCGGATACGGCGATGACAAAATGCCTGCCGATAAAACCGGAGGCTCCGGTAACAACGATTCCTGTCATTTTTTCGTTCATTTTGAGCTTCTTTTCTTCTGGTGCAACAAATCCATTGAGGCTTTTCGGCAATTGAGGTACTAAGTAAATATTCCGGCTCAGAGGACAATGCCTTGATTTGTCCCTGAAAGGGACTGTTTTAGTAAAAGCCGTACAAGTTAAAAGTGTCTAAAATGATCTAAAGTGCCTAAAGTTATGGTGTCGCCTTGCTCCGCTAATTTTATATAATTATCTGAATTCATTAACTTTAGCTCACTTTAAACTTTAGTTCACTTCAAATTCTTTTAGCAATTTTTCAGGTAGGGCCGGAAAACTCTGATTCCCGCATTGCGGGGAATGACCTGGTTTTTAAGGGCAAAATAAATGAGATGTAATATCCGGCCTGAGACCAACATAACAACACTATTGAGGGAAAAATGCAATACCATTACCTTTTTGGACCGGTACCTTCCCGCAGACTGGGGATTTCTTTGGGAGTGGACCTGGTTCCCATGAAGACTTGCACCTTAAATTGTATTTACTGCGAATGCGGCAAAACCTCACATCTGACATTGGAACGCAAGGAATATGTATCCTTTGAAGACGTTAAAAAGGAGCTGATCCATTATTTTGAACATCATGCCCGGCCGGATTACATCACGTTTTCAGGTTCCGGTGAGCCGACACTTTATTTAAAGATCGCCGATGTTATTCATTTTTTAAAAGATCGGGCTTCTGCTATTCCCGTGGCACTACTGACGAACGGTACGTTATTTTCTCAAAGGCAGGTGCGAAAAGACGTTATAGATGCCGCAGTCGTCATCCCGTCACTGGATGCCGCCACCGAAAAGACATTCAAAAAGATAAACCGCCCCTCTTTCCAATTGCGACTGGATGGCATCATCGACGGACTTGTTCAGTTCCGCGAAGAATACAAAGGAAAAATATGGCTGGAAATATTTATCATTCCCGGATTGAATGATTCGTGCCATGAATTGGATGCCTTAAAACAGGCAATTAAAAAAATCAATCCGGACCAGGTTCATCTGAATACTCTGGATCGCCCTGGAACGGTTTCGACACTTCGTGCCGCTACTCGGGAAGAGCTCGAACATGTTTTGGATGTTTTTCAGATGGAAAATGTCGTCATTGTCGCTGATCCGCCCGAACACGAAACCCTTCTTTCCTATCGCAAAGACACGGCATCCGCCATCTTGGGAACGATAGCCAGGCGTCCCTGCACGTTAAAAGACCTTTCCGAAATTATCGGATTGCCGATTGATGAGGTGAAGACATACCTGGGGTCTTTGGAAACGAAGGGAAAAATAAAATCCGTAAAGCAAAAACGGGGATTGTTCTATCAATTAAAGGTCTTGTCAAACCATTGAAAAAGGTTTTAAAAACACTTCCGAGGCTGTCCTGGGTATAACGCCCACGTGATAGGACCATGTCCTATAAAAATGATCCTTTAACCTTATGGACATATTTTTTGAAATGATTTAGAAAAGAGATAACTAAATGTGGCTCAGCTTCAACATCATGTTTTAAACCATGTGATGACTCAATCTCACGAAGGTTAAATTGTAAAAGGAGAGGCGTGATGTCGCATTTATAAGGCTTCTCAAATGCCCGTGCATCTCAATGCAACGATTGCAGTGTACAACGGCATTTAGAGAAGCTAACAGATTACAGCGCTTGGTAGTTTGAAAGTGGGAGGCTACCGGGCGTGTATTGGCAGAGCAAAAATGGCTCTGCCTTTATTTTGGCTCAAGCCTTGTCGACACACAAAAAAAGCCCCTGGCGGGGATACCAGGGGCATTAAAGACGATTCCGTTGATTTCAGGAATCGTATATAGACAAATTAGCCAACGGGGATTTGGCTAAATTAATACTAATACCCCAATATAATATGTCAAGATGTCTTCTAAAAATTACAAGGTTGGCGCTACGTCCCAAATAGGTTTAATTTTAATGAAAAACTTTTTTCCTGTCTGACAATTTCAAACCCAAGGCTAAAAGAATTTTTCGTTTTGTTTCCATTCTGCATGGCTTGCCATGCTCTATTCGTGTCAGCGTATCTACTGATACATTTGCCATTCTCGCAAGTTCAGCCTTGCTGATCAAAAAAGACTCTCTAATTTCTTTTAAAGAATTTGTGTCCATTTTCCTACGCCTCGCGATTATAAACTTATACGTTATAATTATAACGTATTATAGAATATTATACTTAAAAAATAATACGATAACACGCTATGTCAATGAGGAATACAGCTTATTTTTGTAAGGGAAGATCCTTAACGGAGGGAATATCCAATCTTTCGGCGCTGAATGTACCACAAAAGTATTATTTCCGAGGCTTCATTTTACAATGCTTTTAACCCCTCGATCTGACATGTTTTATCAAATTGAATCGCAATGCCGAGATCGGAGGAGCGCACCATGCTTCCCGCACATCCTGTCAAGCTCTTAATATCCTTAAAATTTTCAAGGTTATCGCTTGGGATGGTAAAGTCCAGAATAAACCGTGTCCCTTTCGGAAAAGAAGCTAATGTTGTAATGAATGCTCCGGAATAAGAGATATCTTTGGTTTCAAGATCCATAACC
>JARRRC010000124.1:1106-11949 GCA_037381105.1 Desulfobacterales bacterium | reverse complement strand
TGTTATGGCTTCCAGTCTTACGGGGAGTGATATACTAAGTCTTGCATATTGGCGTTTCTCTTTCATTGATCACACCTTTTTTAAATAAAAAAACCTATTGAACCAATATCATTAATTTTAAACAAAAGAAAAAATAGTAACGGAACATTTGGATGTCAAATGATAACGAGAGGGTAAAAAAGAGGTTGAAGCGGATAACCCTATTAAATTCAGGCAACCGGCATTCGATTCCGGCATTGCCGGCTGCCCGAAGATTGATCGATGGACGGTATTGACGGATTATCCGGCACGATATCCAGCGATTTGGCCGTTGAATCGGCCTTGAAAGGGGTTTTCGATCATCCTTTGAATCAGTTAACCGTGAATTGAACCCTGCGATTCTTGGCATAAGAAGCCTCGTTATGGCCCATGGCGATGGGTCGCTCTTCACCATAGCTAACGGTGTTCAGTCGTTTGGTGCTGATACCCAGATCAACGAGGAATGTTTTGACCGATTGTGCACGCCGTTCTCCCAAGGCGATGTTGTAGGCATCCGTGCCGCGCTCATCGCAATGCCCTTCGACAATGACCGTTAAGCCTGGATAAGTTCGCAGATAATCGGCTTTTCGATTTAAAATCTGCCGGGCCTGGTCCGACAATAAAGCGCTGTCGAATGCGAAGTAGATATTCTCGTCTACAAATTTCGTTCCGGCAGTTTCTTGGGCAGCGGTTTCTGCCTGAATTCGATCTTCTTGCTGCTGTTTGGTCTGCGCGGCTTCAACGGCGGAACTTTCCGATGCCTTCGGGACTTCTGATTGGGCTGTCGGTACCGGCTCGGTTTTCACCACCTTTTTGCTGCAAGAAGCCGTAAAGAATACGGCAGGTAAAAACATTACCAAAGCAACAGTCAACCATACGTTTTTTCTCATTTTTTTCCTCCTCTGTTTTGACGTTTCCGAATCGTTTATCAACACGTTGTTAACCCGTGCCTGAATGAAAATTATCTTTTCCGCCTACATCTGCCCCTGTTGAAGCAAAACATAAATTCTGCTATCGGAACCCGTAGCGCTCCCTTGGAATATCGGAACAGGCCGGCAGATCTTACCGGGGTGATTATAACTCTCGTCTTATCCGGTTCAAAGTCCGTGAGATTCGATTGAACGAAACCAAAAATCATAGTTTTTCGTTCGGGCACTCACAGCTCTTACTGAGTTTTCCCCACCTGAGGCTTCGGTTTGGAAACCTGCCGGTTTTCATCCGATGACTCCGATTTTGACGTGAAGTGACGCCTATTGAAATCGGAGATACTGTTCAGCACTTTTACCGATGCCATCTCCAGGCTGTCCACGATCTGACCCGTGGTCGATGTCAGTTTGGCATGGAAAAGCAGGAGCGGAATCGCGGACATCAGACCAAAGGCCGTGGTGTTCATGGCCACCGAAATACTGGCGGACAGCAGATCGGCCTTCTCCGCGGGATTCGCATTAGCAACCGCTGTAAACGCCTCGATCAGCCCCATGATGGTTCCGAGCAGTCCCAGCAGTGTGGCGATATTAGAAAGCAGAGCCACATACGGCGTACGCTTCTCCAACTGGGGGATAATCTCCATCATGCTCTCTTCCATGGCGATCTCGATGTCCTCACGTCGCCGGACCGCTCCCATGCGCGCCAGTCCCATACCCAGCATTCGTGAGATGGCGGATTTGTCCTTGCTGATTATCGTTCGCGCTTTATCGAACTCGCCCTTGGCCAGTATGGGTTGAATCATATTCCACATTTTGCGATTCACGTTCCGGGTTCGGTTCAACTGAACCCAGCGCTCGATCGTAATGGCCATGCCGGCCACAAACACGAGCAAAATTGGGTACATGAACAACCCACCTTTCTGGAAAAACGCCACCATTGAATAGACTACCATGACTTTCCTCCTAAAATTTCGTTAAATCGTTGAGCCGTCAAATCGATACATCACGCTGCCGCTTCACATTCTTTTCTGGAACCGGTAGGCGGCTGCCAGCTGAACACCTCTATCCGGCAGGCAGAAAATCAATTGGATACAAGATCGTCATCTTCGGCACACCTTCTTTGGGACCAAAGTTGAATCTTTTAATGCGTTCAAGAATCTTGGCGACCAGTTCGGGCGAAGCTAGATCGGTAGACTCCAACTTACACATGGATACCGAACCATTCGGTTCGATGCTGATTCGAAGCAATATCTTCCCACGCAGTGTCGGATCTTTTCGCAACTCCCGGTTATAGATCCGATAAAGTGCTGCCTTGTAACGGTCGAATACGATCTGAATTTCTTCGTCGGTTCGCCCCGCAGCAAGTCCGTCGCTCAGCGGCCTTGACGATTCCTCCAAATTCGCAATGGTGCTTTCTACCCGAACAAAGCCCACACCGTTGCCGTTGCCGTTGCCGTAGCCGTTGCCGCTCCCGCTCCCGCCGCCGATACCGATACCGATACCACCAAGCCGGTCGACATTGCCGCTTCCGATGTTACGGCTGACGCCGGCATTGCCGATACCACCACTGGAGCCCTCCTTTGCCTGCCTGGTCACCAACGAACGTCGGGCCACAGCCCGTCCTGCCACCCGCCGGCTTTTATTGTCCAAGCGGGCCTCTGTCCCGAGCTTCGCAACGGTAGTTTCCTTCATCAAATCCTTAAACGCTTCCCTAAACGCCAGAATACCGACACGTTCGGCATTTTTCCGCGCTGCCGACGATCCGCCACCACCGGCAGCCGCCATTTTTGACGCTTTTGGCGCCGGGCCCCCGCCTTTCGGGCGTTTATTCGCTTTTTGCTGCTCCGCCAATGCTTTGGGTTTTGCCTTCGGCTGCTTGGGTTCTTCTTTGGCCTGTTTCGTCTCTTCTTTGGCCAGTTTGGGAATCGGCTTCCGCACCGGTGCGGCCGCTAACGGCTCCTTCTTGACAAGACTGACCAATCGTTTAGGAATCTCGACCACGGTGACCGAGATATCCGGTATCGGCACTTTTATCAGGGGAATAGGAGCGCCAAAAACAAAACATATGAGCAATGCGACGAGAACAGCGCGGCGGAAGCGCCTTTCGCCTTCAGCCTCATGGGTCCAAGGCATAATCATTGTGCGATAAGGCACGGGTGAAATCTCGCGCTCTATGACGAACTCTTCCTTGCGCCGTTCTTCACGGTCGTATGCATCGCGTACTTCTTCATAGAGGGTGTCCAGTTCGTTGAGACATTGGTTGATTCGCTCCTGAAGAGATGCCTGTTTTTCAAGAATCCCGCTGATCTCCCCCTCAAAACGGGCCACACGGCTCCGTACCCGTTCCATATGTCCGGCGACATCCTTGGTTTCAGGAATTCCTTCCCAAAAGAGTTCATACGCCTTCAGTTCCCCCAGCTTGTTGAGCGCATTGCAGACGTCACGCAAAGCATCGAACCGCTGTCTATCGTCAGAAAACGTTTTGAGTTTTGCTTCTACAGCGCGCAACTCTTCCTCAAGCGCCTCGCGTTTTTTCCGGGCTTGCCTGATCTGCGCGTTCAGTGGCGCCAATTCCTCTTCTAACATGGATGTATTCACGGCATCCCCACTAGCTTTGCACGGCCTTCTGAATGACGGCGAGAGAAATCCTCTCGTATCCGGAACCCGTGCAGGTTGTCATTATTTTTTTGAGCACTTTGAACGGAATCGTTTTATCCGCAAGAATAGTGACTTCCTTGCTTTTGGCAACCGTCTTGGTGCTTATCCCGATGATATTGCGTTCAAGCTGCTTGAGCCGTTCGGTTATTTCAACAACCGTGTTAACTCTGTCCTCAAGAAGTTCGGGAGTGCTGATCACGCCTTCGCCCTGAACCATTACCATCTCGGGACTGAC
Organism: Desulfobacterales bacterium; assembly: GCA_037381105.1. Taxonomy (GTDB): domain Bacteria; phylum Desulfobacterota; class Desulfobacteria; order Desulfobacterales; family UBA11574; genus UBA11574. Next base: position 8,112 of record JARRRC010000124.1, on the reverse strand, counting down.
CATGATCACCACCGTTTCCTTGGGTTTGGTTTCGACAACGGACTCGGGCAGCTTGATCTGCTTGGGTGTTTCCAGAACATCACCACTGCCAGAATGGAAAAGCAGAAAAAACACCAGAATGGTAAAAACATCCATCAGGGGCGTCAGGTTGAGACCTGTGATCTTCCGCTTGCTGCGTCCCATCCGTCTCATTCGTCTACTGTTTCTCATGGTGCGTCTCCTATGGATATGTTCGGAAAAAGAACCGTTTTCTCTATCTGATCGCTCCCTTTTACATGCACTTCGGTGCCGCGTACCGCATCCATGATCTGAATCAGATAATCGTACTCGATATCCGGTTCCATCAAGACCGTCGCGTCTTCCTTCTCCGGGTATCGAGCCTTTAGGCGCTTGAGCATTTTGGACAGCATCTCCATGTCGTATTGATCGTCTTTTTTCGGAATCGCGGCCTCAACGGACAATCCGTTGGCAATTTCAAGTCCTGTCTTGCGGACAATCACCTCGATAGCGAAATTCGGCGTTTTTAAAGCTGATCCGCCTGCATTGGTTGGAACGTGCAATTCCATAATCGCCACACGGGAAAAAACGGCACTGATGAGTAGAAAGGGTACGAGCACCACCATCAGGTTTAAAAAAGTAGAGACATCCAACTCCGGTGATTCTGCCCTTCTCCTTTTATTATGATATCGTCTGGTCATGATCAGTTCCTATCGAATTGGCGCTTGGTGAAATTGGAGATAGTATTCAGCGCCTTGACAGATGCCATCTCCAGGCTGTCCACAATCTGGCCGGTGGTCGATGTCAGCTTGGCATGCAGAAGCAACAGCGGAATTGCCGACATCAGACCAAATGCCGTCGTGTTCATGGCCACCGAGATACTGGCGGACAGCAGATCGGCCTTCTCTGCGGGGTTTGCATTGGCAACCGCGGTAAAGGCCTCGATCAGCCCCATGATGGTGCCGAGCAGTCCCAGCAGAGTGGCGATATTTGAAAGCAGCGCCACGTATGGTGTGCGTTTTTCCAGTTGAGGGATAATTTCCATCATGCTCTCTTCCATGGCAATTTCGATGTCTTCACGACGCCGAACTGCACCCTGGCGCGCCAGCCCCATTCCCAGCATTTGCGCCATGCTGGATTTATCTTTTTTGGTCATTTGCCGGGCTTTGTCGAACTCTCCCTTGACCAGCACCGGTTGCAGCTGGTCCCACATTTTGTGGTTGGCGCTCCGGATACGGTTCAGTTGAACCCAGCGCTCAAACACGATGGCCATCCCTACCGCAAACACGAGCAGAATGGGGTACATAAACAACCCACCCTTTTGGAAAAAGGCCACTATTGAATAAAATCCCATCGTTTTCCTCCTTTCTTGCAATCAAGACAACGAATACATTTCATCATAAAAAACATGGTCCTCCGGACTCGTACTCTTTACTTTGCTGTTCTGACTTGATAAAATTCAAGCTGCCGCTTGAAAACATCTCGATCCACAGGCACATCGCCCTCATTCAACACCATGTCCATGCTGGTCTCCACACCGATTTCCGAACTTTTCCAAGGAACGATATAAAGGGACTTCGGAGCTTCATCGTTCCCGACAATGGACATACCGGACAATTCCTTGGCCTCTGACTGCTTGTTCTCATTCACGTCCTTTACGTCCTGAGCCAGGGCTATAGCAGCCGATAATAGGATCACACACAGGCACATAACCAATTTACGATGCATCTTTCGTCCCTCCTTAATTGCTTCCAAGCCGGATTCGCAAATCCGCAATCCACGATTTGACCTGGTTATCTTCGGGCATGGCCTCGCTGTAGATTTCGTAATGCTCCATAGCGCATGTCAGATCATTCAGATACAAATCGCAGAGAATGCCGAGATTTCTGTGCACCGGATAATAATTCGGAAAGCGTGAAATCGCCTTCTCATAAATCGTTCGGGCTTCGGCAAATCGTCCGGTTTTGCGATACAATAAACCGTATTCATTACATACCACCGGGTGATCGGGAAACAGCCTCAGCGCTGTTTTAAGATACTTCTCCGCCTGTTCAGGCTTATCGATGCGTTGATAGGCAATCGCAATGTCGATATAAGGCGCAGTGACACCCGGTGACTTCTCGATGATTTTCTCCAAAAGGTCGATAGCCTCGCCATATTCCTGATCCTTCAGCAGGGTAACCGCGCGATCGAAGTCCTTTCGCGACGCCTCATCCATTTTAGGAACTTCCGTGATGGTGAAGCCTTCCCGGCCATTATCGAGCTGCGTGACCGAAGACCCATTGGTTGCGGAGGGTTCCTGAACAACCGGGGCCGGCTTGACCTTCCCAATGAATGCACACCCGGCAAGAAGAAAAAGAAACATCGCCGGGATCACAAATCCGGTGTAATTTCTTATTTTTAATTTTCGCAACATTCTTATATGCATTGCCTGCATCTCCTACCTCCCGGTCGCTCGATCCATTTCTTCGGCCGGTTCATGCTCTAAGGGCTCGGACGATATGACCGGCCCGGACTCGGGCTCCTTAACCGATCTGTGTTCTTCAACCGGTACAGGCACTCCGGGCTTGGGCGCCGCCACAGACTTGGATTGTTCAACCTGTGAAGGCGCCGCAGATTCTACTTTCGTCACAGGCTCGGGTTGTTCCACCTGTGCAGGCGCCGCATCTTTAGTTGTCGGCAATACTGCCAGTGCCGGTCTTTCAATCTCATACATATACGTTTCCAGCGAACCAACGATGCCGGTAGTCTCTTCCGGCTTGTCATAGCGTGCGGGCATGAATTTGGCCAATTTTTGCAGACTCTTGTCGATCCACTCATTATAGACACCCTTTTTGATCAGGGCGAGATTGCTTTGATGGACCTTGATGGCTTTTTCCTCGAAGGGATAGGCCTGCTCTTCCATGGCCAGTTCATACTGTTCAAGCTCCAAGGGGTACAAACCTCTAGGTATTTTAAGTTTTTTTCCTGCAACGATGAAATTTGATTTATTTAAATTGTTTTCTCGGGCAATCCTGCTGACATCGATGTCGTATCGTTTGGCAATTGCAGAAAGGGTATCGCCAGGTTTCACCCTGTAGTAATCAAAGGTTAGTACAGGACGTTCCGAGGTCATCAGGGCCTTGCTGAAGTTGGAATATATCTCGGCCAGATAGAATGTGGCTGCCGCGGTAAGCTCCCCCGACTCATAGTCCGTGAGACTGTTGAAGCGATTGATCGCTTTTTTCATCAGGCTTTTCTTTTTTTGCAGATTGTCCTTTAACGGCTTAACCAGCTTGACCGCCAAAAACGTTTCATATGTGTTTTCAGCCAATACCAGGGCTGCTTTTCCAGCCAGATAGCGTGTCCTTGGGGTTCGGGCGCTCCCCGCTGTAGCGTCGATCGCAACGATTTGCTCGAGTTCGTTCAGATAAGATTTCCGATCGTTCTTCGCCTTGAGGATCTCGGCGATCTTGTTGCGCGTCTCCAGGTTGAGATCCACCGGTTGCGGGAAATAATCCGCGTAGCGCCGGTAGACCTCGAGGGCACGGACGCTGTTGCCTTCCTTTTCGTGCAATTCCCCTGCGATCAAAAGCGCTTCTTTTCTGATTTCATCATCCTTGGATTCTCTTTCGATCCGTTCATACTCATTGGCTGCCAGGGAGAACTGATTGTTTTCCCTGTAGACATAAGCGATTTTCTGGGTCACTTCGGGCTGCAGCGGGTTCCCGGGGAAATTGTTCCGGAATCCCAGCAGCACCTCGGTAGCCTTATCCCAATCCTTGAGCCGGATCAGGGCCGCGGCAGCGTCGTATTCGGCGGACGGCCTGATTTTTGAGGTTGGTGCCACGCGACTGACCCGCAGGAAGTGGTCCGCCGCAAGCCGATAATCCTGTGCAACATTGGCCTGTTCACCCTGTTTGTAAATCGCTGCCGCAAGATTATCGATCAGCGCTTCGCGCGTCTTGTCCTTTTCGGGAAGTAAAGCCAACACCTTCAGATAAGCGCTCTCGGCCTCACTGTAGCGCAAAAGCTCGTAAGAGGAATGGCCGATGACCAGCCAGGCATCGCGGACGACATCAACATCGGTATCGGGGAATACGTCGAGAAGCTTGTTCGCAGCGCCCAATGCCTGTTCATATTCCTTCATGCCGTAGAGATCATCCGCGGCCGCTCCGAGGACGACCGCCGCCTTTTCATGCTTCGGGAAAGTGTCGGCAAATTTCAGCGAGCTGCGGACAACCTCCCTTTTGACCGTATCCTTGTCATCCGGCGAAACGGATTTCAGCTGTTCCCGGTATGCGGCGACCGAAGCATAGCCGGCTTGTGAGGATTTTTCGTGGGGAGGATAGTCGTATGCGGTTTTCTCAAATTCTACTGCCGCTTCCCCAAACGATTGGTTTTCCAGCAGCAGATCCGCCAGGTGATAGTTGACGGACGGCGATTCGATGTCTGCGGGGAACGAAACCAAAAACTCCCGATACCAGTGCAGCGCTTCTTCGAAATTCGCCGGCTTCTCTTTGGCCTGTCGCGGATCCTGATAGCAGGCATGATAATGATTCGCCAGATCGCTCAGATTGGTTTTCAAGAACCCCAGAACGTCCGGGCGGTCGCTCGGATCGAAATACTTCCAGTATTCGGCTTTCAGGCCGTAGTTTGTGGCAAATTTCTTTTTGGAGTCTAAAACCAGACTGGGGAAGCCTCCGGCGGCTTGAATTTCGATCACCCGCATATGAAAGTTCGGTGCCTTTTTGTGGAACGGGTTTCGGCTCACGAATGCGTTGTAGGTTGCACTGGCGTCTGCATAGCGGCGTTTGTCGAAGTAGAATTCGCCGAGGTTGCTGTAGATACTGTCCTCGTAGCTGCGCTTCCCGAGGCTTGAGAAGTATTTCACCACGGAATCGGCGCCGCCGAGGTTTGAAAAGCTTAAACTGATGACGCGGAAGGTGTCTTCCGTGCGCTTTTTTTCCTGTTCGTCTTCGGTCTGTGCAAAGTCGTATCCCACGGAAACCTTGTGATCCAGCAACGCAATGAATCGATGCAGGGCCTCTTCATAGAGTTCCTGCTTGTAGAACGTCCAGCCCAGCTTATAGAGGGCGAGTTCATAGTAGGCGGAACCGACACCGATATTCACGATGCTACCATAGGCGTCTTCGGCATCGAGATAGTGTTTGTGGGCAAAAAAGTATTCAGCACGCCGGAATTGCACTTCATCGATATATCGTGACCGCGGGAACTCTCGAACCAACCGCTCCATTACCGCCATAGCCTCCTTGATCTGCCCCAGTTCCTCATACGCACGGGACATCTGGTAAAGCACCTGATCGTTGCGCTCATACAAAGGATACTGTTTGAGCAGTTTCGTATACAGCGCAATGGCTTCACGGGCACCCGCCCTTTCGAGATCATCAACGGACTCGCGATGCCCTTCGACAGTCGCTGCCATACCGGCCGACGGCTGTCTCCGGGTTGTCCGTCTTTCAAAATCAGCATCGGACTCGTCATGAACCGGAATATGAGCCAATGCCTGGTTCGACGGTTTACCCGTGATCGAAGCGTCTTCCGGTCGCACGACCCGTTCAGGGACAGGCAACGGCAATGCCGGTGTCCGTTCTGAAGGCTCGGCACCCGGGGTAATAGTGCCGTATTCTTTTTCGATCTTCAGATCGGCCAAACGACGTATCGCTTCAGGAGTCAGGGCGGAATCCGGCGTATCTTCCAGAAAACGCTGATAACCCATCATCGCTTTCTCTAGCCCGCCTTCGATTTTCTCTTCCTTGATCTCAATCTTCATATGACGCAACTTGGCAATGGTATCCTTGCCCCCTGTTGATGAGCACGCAACCAGCATCACCGGTAGCGCCAATATGAAAAGTCGTATCCGGTTCATCGCTCCATCTTCTCCTGGGCCTGGGCCCTTGTGGCACGGTCATAGCTGTCTGCCATGGCGAAGCGCGCCTTGATCTGGAACTCGGCAAGCCGCTCTCGGCGAATGGTGAGTTCATTCACGGCCATGGTTTCAAGCATATTGCCCTGGCGCGCCATCAGCTCCCCCACCGTTTTACGGGCCTCTTGGATCAGAAACCGCTGGCGGCGGATAACGCCGTCATAGCCTTCGTAGCTTTGGGTGGCGGCCTGACGGGTTCGCACAAAGGCGGTATACTGCCTTTTCAATCGATCCACTTCTTGATTCAGATCGCGAAGATGCTTGTAAGCTTCGGTGAGGCGACGGTCATATTGTGTATAGATGTTCCAGTGCAGCACCCCCCGCAAACGGGAGATCCGGGTTTCGATTCCGCTGGGTATGGTCGAGCCGCCGGCAGTCAGATTCTTTTCCAGCTGCGCGATCTGTTCACTGATAACCCGCTCCTCGGCGGTTGCCAGATAATCGGGCCTCGGTACCACCAGCATGGTCTTTAAGCGCTGCTCGATACGGTCCCGCTGCTCTAAGCGCAGGCGCATCTGTGAGTCGAGCCGACGGAACTCCCGGTCGATGGCGGGAAGCAGCGGCTGGTAATACGCCCGGCGCTTTTCAATGATCTCTTCAAAGGCATCCAGATCCATTTCCCAGATCTCCAGCTTCTTTCGCAATTCCTCCAAGTCAAGATAGTTTTTCAAAGATTCCTGGAAATTGTGGGAAGCCATCAATTCCAGCAGGTAGTAGGTCTCGGGCGTTTGCGGAAGCTTGCGGAGTTTGACGACCCAGTCGGCATCCTGTTTCAGCTCTTCCCGCACCAGAGCCTTAAGGAAATGACCTTCGCGGATGCTCTTGATGGAAGCGTCGAGCCTGTCGACTTCAATGCCGAACTTCTTCAGCGCACTGCCATACATCACTGCCGCCTTGCTATATACATTCAGCTTGGCGTATGCATAGGGAACGGCAAGCATGGCTTCCTGGACCGAGGCGTCCGTGACCCCCCTCGTCACCAGAATGCTCCAGGGAACCAGCGCCCTTTCAAAATGCCCCTGGAAGGCATCGGCCCATCCCGAGCCCAGCAGCGCCCGGTTGGAAAACGGTCCCTTCAGACGG
>JARRRC010000124.1:0-1062 GCA_037381105.1 Desulfobacterales bacterium | reverse complement strand
GGTTCGCTTTGTCCTTGATTGCCAGCGTCAGCGCCTCATTGCTTTTGATTCGACCGGTAAGATCGAGATACCTGCGTCCCTCCATTTTTTTCCCGTCTTTAAGCAATGCAATACCGAGATTGTAAGTGCTGAAGCCTTCCAGACTTTTTTCACCCTGAAGGTCTTTTAAAATACGCGCAGCCTCGGCAAAACGGCCGTTGGCCATAAAGATCTGGGCGCGCAGAAATGCCAGATCGGCGCGAATCCTTGGCGGAACAGTCCCCCTGATACGCTTCACCGCATAGAGGGCATTGATTGGCTGATCTTTGTGAAAGTAGATCCGCGCCAGGCGATAAACAGCTTCGTTGCGCACCGGCTCCTCGACATTGCCTTCGATGACCGCCGTGATGGCCCGGCCTGCACGCTGGTGCATCCTATATGCCAGTTCGATATCACCCACGTCAAACTCGGCCTGGTTGATATGGTAATGAAGGGTGTCGCGTTCGGGCTCATCGACCCCATAGTGCTGCGTGAGCTCGGTGTCGAGTCTTGCGATGGCATCAACCCAGTCCCCTTGGAAAGCATCGTACAGAGCCTCTCCGAAATAGAGATCCCTCAGCACTTTCGGAGCCGACGTACCGGCCGCGGCCGAAGACGCAGAGAACATCAAAAATGTTAATAAAACAAACAGCCTGTACATAGACTACCTATCCTTAAGGCTAATGCCATTGGCGGTCAGGGATATTTCAACAATTTTGGGGCCCACATCTTTATTGACCTTGAAACGGCTCGTTTTCCGCAAATCGGCGCCTCCCGTTGATTTGCCGATGACCAGGGTCTGAAGATCGTGATCGCCTCCCCGGATATTACCGGTATAGATCCGCTGCACCCCGCCCTTCTGAAGGGCTTCAAGTTCCTTGAAGGTGTAAATATGATGGGCAACCGGCTTGCCGTCCAATTGGATTTCGACCGAGTCGAGACGAAAGGTCTCTCCCTTGACCAGCGATACGAATACCGAAATTTGCGTATTGGACGGATACAGAAGCTTCTCTTCGAGCTGATTCAGTTCCGCCGCAATGCCCA
>JARRRC010000123.1:0-6473 GCA_037381105.1 Desulfobacterales bacterium | reverse complement strand
CTTCACCTTTGATGCCGCGAATATGGGGCATTCTCGACTTTCGACCAATTGAGGGATGAGGTTAGCACAATGGCACGAAAACCCATCGAAACCCACTTGCCGTTACCGGTTCGTCAGGTGCTTAAAGAACTGGGGATGCTGATTGCAACTGCGCGCAAGGAAAGGCAATTTACCCAGGCGGAACTGGCAACGCGGACAGGGGTTAGTCGAATGACCGTCGTCCGGATGGAACGTGGCGCACCGGAGGTTGCCATGGGTCATTATCTCACGGCTGCGTGGATTCTGGGTCTGCCGATACTTTCCTGGAGCGATTTTGCCGGAACGCGTCCAAACTCATCCGTTGCCGCGTATCTTGAAAAAATTCGTGAACATTTACCCGAACGGGTTCGAACAAAAAAGGACGAAATAGACAATGACTTCTGAAGCATTTGTCTGGATCTGGCTGCCGGATGCCTTTGAGCCGGTATTATGCGGCAAGTTGCAGGAAGACGCCGGAGAACTCCGGTTCGTTTACGGCAAAAGCTACCTTGAAAGAAACGACGCGATTTCGTTGGATACGCGTGAGCTTCCATTGGAAAGCGGCGTTTTTCGTCCGCGAGTCGGCGAGATGCATGGAGTGATCCGGGATGCTTCCCCTGATGCTTGGGGAAGAAAAGTGCTTTTGTACCGATTGAAACAAGATCATATCACTGAGCTGGATTACTTATTAAATGCTGGCGCAAATCGTATCGGTGCCTTGGTAGTACAAAAATCATCCGACCATTGTCAAACACAGGAAATACAAACCGCAACCATCGATCAGTTGGTTGAAGCCGCCGAACTGATTGAAAACGGACAGCCGCTCCCGGATGCCTTGGACAATGCGCTATTGCATGGTTCCAGTGTGGGCGGTGCCAGGCCAAAAGCATTGCTGTACGATAATCAATCAAGCTGGATTGGCAAATTCAGTTCCGCCACAGACCAGTATCCGGTGGTTCGAAGCGAATTGGCCGCCATGTGGTTAGCCGGGCAGTGCGATATCCGGGTACCCGCTGTGCGAATGGTTGAATCCATGGGAAAAGATGTTTTGCTGGTTGAGAGGTTCGATCGCATCCGTACTGAAACCGGCACGAAAAGACGGTTTATGATCAGCGGCTTGACTGCTTTGCAGCTTCATGAAACCGAAGCCCTGTTGGCGTCTTACCTGGATCTTGCGGGATTTATCAGGCGCTACGCAAAAGATGCCGGCCAGGATAATTCTCAGCTTTTCCGACGCATGATGTTTAACATTTTAATCGGCAACAATGACGATCATGCCAGAAATCATGCATTTTTCTGGGACGGAAACCAATATGAGCTAACCCCTGCGTATGATATTTGCCCGATGCTTCGAACCGGCCTAACAGCCAACCAGGCAATGATTGTGGGGAAACAGGGACGCTCAAGCACCCTGAAAAATGCGCTGTCTGAAGCAGGTCTTTTCGGACTCACAGTAGAATATGCCACATCTGTCAAAGACGAATTGATCGATAAAATCGAAACACTTTGGGCGGAAGCATCAGACTATGCAGGGCTGACAAAGGTTCAATCCGACTTGCTGCGAAAAGCAACGGTTCTGTCCCCTGGAATCTTTTATTAGATTCGATCTTCCATAGGTATTTCCAGCCCTAAATGTATTTTCAAAGCGGTTTCTATCCGGGCGATACTTTCATTATCCAGCATGCCGATCGCTTTTACTATTCTGCGCTTATCCAGAGTGCGGATTTGATCTGCTTTCACCTTTGAATCTTTCGGAAGGTTGCCGGCACTTTTGGGAAGTCTAACTTCAAAAGGATAGACCTTTCCCAAATTCTTTGAGGTAATTGGCAGAACGGTTACCGTTCCGGAGAAACGGTTATTAATATCGTTTGAAATGATAACGACAGGTCTTGTTTTTGAAATTTCGCGACCTACGGCCGGGTCCAACGATGCCAGATGGATTTCGCCTCTCTTAATAATCATCCCAGCCCTCCAGGTCAACAGCTTCAAATTCAGACGCTATCTCGCGGCTTTCGTTATAACCGGCGCGGTATCCCTCGGCCAGTTTTTTCTCAAGAGCATCTTTTCTGGTTTGACGCAATTTTAGCTGAACGGCTTCAGCGATAAACAAACTGCGTTTCCGAGGCCCGGACATCTGATCGATGAGATGCACCAGATCTTTCGGCAATGTTATGTTGAGACGGATGTTATCGGTGTCCATGTTTACTCCTTTATGTGTGTATTGAATTAAGTATTAATATACACCATGAATGTGGATTGTCAAGAGAAATCGTCTGAAGTCGCTATAAAAGGGACATAGGAAAGAGAAATGAGGAAAGTGGAATTAGGTAGGGTGAACGGCAGGGCTTCGCTGATGGAAGCGTTTTCATACCGCCCTACCCCGCGGATTCACGATCCGATGCTCTGTTTTTTTGCCATAATTTTATAAACAATAGGTAAAAAGCAGTAAAAAAGAAGAACTTTTTTTGTCGCTGCGAGACCATCAATTCAGCAGTTTAGGCCACCCTGTTTGGGCTCTATTTTTTTGCCAAAAATTTGCCAAAAATCGAAAAAAGATGGGTAAAACCCGGTAAAAATGGTGAAATCAGCGGAAGCGATGAAAGTTTATAATTGGTTGATTTAATTGTTTTTAATTTACTTTTTGTTGCCTATCCTTACCTGTTGTTTTTGCCCTGAAACCGACTTCGAATCCGTAGGCCGCAGGTTCGAATCCTGCCGGGCGTACCAAAAATTTCAATGGGTTATGAATACAACTCTGTAACCCATTTGTCTTTTATAGTAATCTATCCCCACAATAGCCCCACGTTTTTTGTGTTATCAAGGGAACCTTAGGGAAAGAATTTTACAGGTGGGGTATGGCCCCCCTACCCCACCTCATGGCCAGTATAACAGGATTACACATACACATATTCTTGCATACACATCTTTTTAATATTTTTTTGGCTCATACCCACCTTTCTGGGAATCGCTCATTTTTGCAATCAGGATATTTTTCCTTAAGATCCTCAATGATATTAAGAACCGGCATATGGTTGCTTTTGGCACTCATTAGCTGACATTATGAGGATAAACTTCCCTAATAGGGTCATAAATCACATTAGCACCAGCATCGATGAATTCAAAATCCTCAAGAAACTTCAGACCATTTTCAACCAGTTCATCCATGGTCTCGGCAATCTCACCCCCCATGTAACAAGCCACAGTGATTTTTCCATTACATTCACCCCCATGTTTTTCCAAAAAGCCGATAAGTCCACCTTCATATGATCTTTCCAGTGCTTCATTTCTTATTACCAGTTATTGAACACGCATTGGAGTTTCTTTCTTTCATTGCTTATGACGTGCAAATTCATTCTGACCTCCGTTCCTGCATACAAAAAACCCTGCCGCTTCAGCAACAGGGTTCCTGCTGGCATTTTAGCAACATTGTTTAAGTTGGGATGCAATAGCCTCAAATCTGCCCATCTGATTCGTTTGTTTCTGAATTTTTATTTTGATCTTGGAGGGGGATCTTTGCATTAAAGCAAAAAACCTCACGCAAGTATGAGGTCTATCCCTTTTTGTCATTATGACCTCATGTTCCGTGTTGGAATAAGCACCGTGCAGGGTAGCCGGTTGCTGGGCGTTTAAAACGCCGCTCTTCATGAATATTTGTTAATTTTAATATATCAGAATGAACGTAAAGATCAACCCATTTTAAAAGGATTTTCTCTATTGACAGAATTCATTTTTGCATTAGTTTTTTTATAAGGATAATATAAAAACATTAAATGTCACCAGCTTCAACACCATCAATACGAACCATGTGGTGATTTTATCTCACAAGGGTTATGCTGTACAAAGAGTAAGCTGGATGTGTACATTTAGTGGGCTTCTCGGATGTCCGTGCATCTCGATGCAATACATTGCATTGTACAACGACATTTGGGGAAGCTGAGAGATTGTGATGCTTGGTAGGCCAAAGATGGGAGGCTACTGGGCTAATATTGGCAGGGCAAAGAAAGCCCTGCCTTTTTTATTTCTTATTTACCCTTTTCAGGATTGAAAAGTCAAATTTAAGCAAATCATTGTATGTTGATCTTGCTTTATCTGGTGCAACCTGCCACCAGATTAGGATATTATCCATACGATAAAAATAATGCTTAAGCCCCATGCCCTCTGTCTCAAAATGGGCGTCATGCCCCATCTCACTATACGTTAATGGAGAAAATACAGATGATCCGCCCGCCATTTTCAAAGCCATAACCATTAAATTAGCCTTAGCAATTTCAGCATTTTCATAAACGCTTACGTATAGAATATTTTTGGAATCATTGCCTCCATAGTACGCAATGTAATTTTTACACTCATCAAGTATTTTGCCATGCATTTTATTTATAGTGGCCGTAGCTTTTTGGTCTTGAATAACTTTAGCAAGACTCAAGTCTCCTAATTTCTGTGGAAGATATTTGGAATTATTGTCAGTTTTGCAGCTAATGGAACTCAGAAAACCCACCAAGATTAATACAGATATATTTCTAAATCTTCTTTTAACGATGTTGCCCTCTTTTTGTCCCATCTGCATCCCTTTAACTTTGTTGTAAGATCCTAAGATAATATTCAACCGTATAGGCCAAGTCCTCATCAAGCTCTGTTTCAAATAACCATTGAAGGTAATCGACAGGAATATCTTCAAACTTCATCCTCATCACCTGTTTGAATAATCTCTGATTAACTTAAGAATCAAAAGAATCAAAGGGGCTGAATGATAAAACAGGTCGAAAATATCGATGGGTTTTTTAAGAGTCCCGTTTTTTAACATGATCAACTTTTCCAAAAAATGGGGCATGGGGTAAAAAGGAAGAAGAATCATAATAACCGAAATAATGATGAGTATCGAATAGGGTATTTTGTCAAGTAATGCCCACATGAGATTTCCTTTTTATTACAAGTAGAACAAGTTTATCAAAATGCCCTAATTGGAATTGATCATATTCCTCAATTTTCCAGAACACTTAAACGTAACAACCTTTCTTGGTTCCAGCATCATAACCTCACCAGTAGCCGGGTTACGGCCTTTACGTTCATTCTTTTCCTTAACTTTGAACTTTCCAAACCCGGATACTAACACATCCTCACCGGATTCAAGGGTTCTTTTGATTATTTCAAGTAAATTTTCTGCTATTGCTGATGATTTGTTCTTTGGGAAACCGGTCTGATTTTGGATTGATTCAATAATCTGGGCTTTTGTGAGTGACATAGTGGGGGGCTCCTTATTTAATAATAGGCTGGAATCATAAGTGATTTATTTCATTTTTGGCTGTGATTGTCAATAAAAAGGCTTAACTGATACAATGTTTCATTTTGGACAATGTCCTTGACAAGTCCGGTAGGATCTGCCAAAAGCGCGCATGATTCCAAAACAAATTTTGCAAACCCAAACCAAGAGAGAGCATATGTGATGATTTGAACCCCACTTCTCAGATTTGAGCGTGGGGTCTTTTGTTTTCATGTGTATTAAAAGCGAATTGTTTTTAAATGCCAAAAAAGACTCCCATATGGATGTTCTCATGATTCCAGAATGTTACGAAATGAGCCATAGGATGCATAAAAAAGGAGATTGTCAACATAAATTCATCTAAAGGATAAATTGGAGGTTAGAAATGATAGTCCATATATTTCATAGTTTAATAACACTATTGTCTATTCAATTTTTTATATGTGTCGCACTTCACGTAACCCGCTTTCATGTATTCCCGAAATCTTTTAGAGAAGCATGCAGGATGTGCTGGCTGCCTTGGGTGCTCTGGAATTTAAAAAATATAGAAAAGGAGGATAAAGAATTTTCTTTTGGGAGGCCAAAAGATATAGAAAAGAAATAGGCCAGAAGTTAGAAAGCTCTTTAAGGTTACATTTCCTTTAAGGCCTTCAGAGCCTTTACCAGTTCCTCTTTGTTTTCCTTCATCCAGTCTATTCCCATTTTCCTGTACAGACTGTCCATTCTTTGCACTACTGCACTCAATGGAAACGGACTTAAATTTTTCAGGTTTTCTGATCCAATAACTTCTAATACCGACAAGGGAAGATCTGATATTTGGCCAAATCCCATAGATTTTCTCGCCGGATTCTGAATCCGAGCTCTTTTCATCATCCCGAGACAAAGGGCTTCTTTATAATCTTTTGGGTTTTTTATGACATCTGATCGATAAATATCATTATATTGGAATTTCTTATCACAACAAAACTCGTTTTCTGATCTGTTTGGATCTTTATATAAGAATTGAACGTTGTACTTGGCTTCAAGGGCTTGTAAACATTCTTGAAGTTCAACAAAAAAATTGTAAGCATCTTCTTTGTACTGTTCGTATGACCTTGGTGTTTCTCCTGTCCCCTTACATTCCGGGCATATTTCGGGGGATTCATCTGCTTTTATTTCATATCCACACTTACATCTCCAGATCGCCAATGCACCTATC
>JARRRC010000122.1:0-6479 GCA_037381105.1 Desulfobacterales bacterium | reverse complement strand
GTCTTCGGCGACCACCCGCTCGGAAATCAGAATCGAGTCTTCGAAGTTGTAGAGAGTTTAATGGTATTATGTTCGATTCTTTCTCCAACGGGAAAATTCAACTTTTTATTAAGTTCATGTAATTCCGGAAAAAATGTTTCCAAGAATCCTTTACGGTTCAGGGTCAAATCCAGTGTATTCCAATTTTCGACGCTATCCGGTCCGAGTTTATCCCGAAGCTGATCCCGAATTTCACTCGAAAGCCTCGTGTTTTCACCGACACTCAAAAACGTAATTCCCTCGGGCTCACCTTTTTCAGCTTGGGTTTCATTAGATTCTTTTGTTTTACATTGGTTTACGACACCGACGATCAAAACCAAGCCGATCACAGATAAAAGAAGCGAAATGAAATGGATTTTTTTCTTCTTTAAAAAAGCCATAAAAAAATCTCCGGTTCATTAAAACAATAAAAAACCATAGCGCTGATTTCAGTGGAATGTATATTCTTTTTTTAAATCGGATGCTGTTTAAAAAACATCCAGCGCTTCACTTATCTCATGAATCATCTTATTTTTCAACTCCGTGAAAATGGTTTTGTAAAAAGTCTTCTAATCCGGCCGGTCGAAAAGGCGTTCGGCAGTGCATCTAATGTTTTGACTTGCTAAAAAAATCATTTTAAATATTATCATTACATGGTTTAATAAAAAGCTGATTCAACAATTGTGAGTTAAAAAAACAGATGACAGTTAAACCCTTTGAAATACATGGATTTAAAAGGCCATGAGATTAAAAACCATCATCATTATTGTGCTTTTATGTTCAAATCTTTTTATTACCCAATTTTTGTTCGCGCAAAACACTCTACATTCCGAATCCAAGACCGTCCCCAAAAAGTTGACGCTGGATCGCGCGGTCATGTGTGAAGACATCAAGGATTTCGCCCCTCTGAACCCGGCTGTTGTTTTTTCCATAAAAATTGGGAAAGTCTGCTGTTTCAATTCATTTGATCCGGTTCCCGAAAAGACGTTTATTTACCATAAATGGTTTCACAAAGATGATCTCAGCACTACAAAACGACTAACCCTTCAACCCCCTCGCTGGACAACCTACAGCACCATACAGCTTCGAGAAACCGACAAGGGACCATGGCGTGTTGAAATTTCTGATCAAAAAGGGAATCTGCTGTATATCTTGAGATTCAGCATTACCGACTGACGGACTTGGAATATTTTTATGCCTTTTATTACATTCATTCGATGGCAGGATGTTGTCGATATACTGTTAAACAGCTACATCCTGTTTCGTCTCTACGTGCTTTTCAGGGGAACCTATGTTTTCAGGGTGCTAACCGGAATCGCTTTCCTCTGGATTTTTCAGCGGATCTCCGCTTATTTCGGCCTTATTTTAACCAGTTGGGTGATGCAGGGCATTACTGCGGTCCTTGCGCTGATTATCATCATCGTATTTCGCAATGAAATCCGAAGTGTTCTTCAGGCCAAAAACCTAAAAGCAATTCTCTGGGGATTTCCTCAACAAGGCGGACCAACGACGATACAATTGATTGTCGACAGCGTAAAGACATTGTCCAAACGACACATCGGCGCCTTGATTGTCCTTCCGGCAAAAGAAAATCTGGATGATGTTCTCCAGGGCGGCATCCCCTTAAAGGGATTGATTTCCAAGGAGATGATCACCAGCATCTTCTGGAGCGACAACCCGGTCCATGATGGAGCCGTTATTATTGAAGGGGACCGGATTTCAAAGGTCGGAGTTATTCTGCCTTTGTCTTACAAAAGCGATTTGCCGTCTCGTTACGGTACACGGCATAGGGCGGCACTCGGACTGGCCGAAACAACGGACGCTCTGGTTGTTGTCGTGTCCGAGGAAACCGGAAAGGTAGTGGTGGCGAAAAATTCCAACATCATTAATATCCACGGCAGTGCGTCTTTGACTAAAATCTTAAAAGAGCACATGGGGCTGCATGAAATAGAAAGCGATCATCAACAGAAAGAAAAATTTAAAATGGGAATTGCGGCACTGATTTCATTCTTTTTTATTACCGGAATGTGGCTTAGCTTTTCCAAAGGTTTGGACACCCTGATTACCCTTGAAGTTCCTGTGGAATACACAAACCGCAGCCCGGGCTTTGAAATCGTGGATGCATCTGTTAATACCGTCCGTCTTCATCTGGCAGGATCAGGGGCTCTGATAAAATCGATTCAGCCCGAACAGGTTCAGGTAAAACTGGATCTCGGGCATGCCGTTATCGGACGAAATATTTTTTCCGTCACCCAGGACAATATTTCCCTGCCGCCCGGTATCTTTTTGAGAAAAGTCGTTCCGTCCGTCGTAGAAGTTACACTTGATGAAACAATCAAAAAAGAAATTCCCGTACAGGTCGACTGGGTCGGAGAATTGCCGGAAAATTTAATTTTATCGGAAATAAAAATTGATCCTGAAAAGGTTGAGGTCATCGGAGGAAAAAGGATTTTACAAAAGCTTTCGACGATCTATACGGAAAAGGTTCACCTGGACAATTTAAAGGAGGGAACCGGAACAATTTTTGCGAACCTTGCCCTCACCCCCGCCTCCCTGAATATTGCACCCGGATCAAAAGACAGGGCTAAAATAGCGTATGTGATAAAATCGAGGGTTCAATAGGCGATCTCTTATAAGTGTTCAGTGTTCAGGGGTTCAGCGTTCAGGAAGAACGATCATACGAGGTTAGGAAAGATCACTATTCTGAATACCGAACACTTCACTTGGTGCCGGATATTATTGGCGCTGAAAAAGAAACTCCATAAAACCTGGCCGGCATATAAACGATTTGGCCGGAACAAAAGGCGCCATCATGGATAACACGTCCCTGTTTTGGCGACCGCGAAGCGGCAGGTTTAAATGGGGCTGCGGCCGTAAATGAACGCGGTAGTTTTGCCCCACGACAAAAGATCTTGTTTCAGGTGATGCGATCTGATCCCCCATAACCATGACCACCGCCATTCCCCCGGGGATTAACATGGAATGGCACACCGTTACCAGCCGATGAACATCTTCGTCACTCAAGCGGTCCGCCAACTCCCACACCAAAATTCCGCTGAAACTTTCGGGCTGATAGTCGAGATCCTGCCAGATTTGATGAACAGGCTCTCCTTTTCTTAAGCGCCTGTCCAGCCGGATGAACATATCACACACATAGTGTTTTTTCACTCTCTCGGCGAAAAACCGGATATTTTCCTGGCACACCGGCCCGATATCCAACATTCTGCCTTCCGGCCGTTGCTCAAGATATTCCACGAAAAGTTTCAAGGCATTGCTGGTATACGCCTCATACCCGTAATCCGGGGAAACATCTATTCGGCTCCGATCTGGAGCGGAAGCAGCCAACGACTAAATCCTTTTGCCGTTGATGCCGGACGGAATCAGCGGTTCTTTGATCGGTGCAGAGGACGCTTTTTCTTCAGGTTTCTCCGGATGTGCAGCTTTTTTTATCGGCTCCCGCTCCAGCTCGATCACCGCTTTCAGATAGGCCCCATCTTCGACGGAGATGCTCTTTGCTTTGATTTCCCCATTGAAATCTGCTGCTTTTGTTATTTTTACTTTGCCTGAAGCATTTACGTTCCCAACCAGCTTTCCACCGATGGTGACATCCGCAGCATTGACTTCAGCTTCAACCTGGCCTTTCGATCCCACTGTCAAGTGGTGGGCTTTCATTTCAATGCTGCCTTTAACCGACCCCTCGATCAAAAGATCCTCCTTGCCGCGGATAATGCCCTCTATAAAAATCTGATCCCCGATAATCGTCCTGTCAACCGTTGTAAGCGGCGTGGCCGGAGCGGCGGAAACTTTGGGCTCGGAATCTTGTTTTTTGTATTTCTTAAGCATGGAATCCTCCCTCCAGGGAACAATAATGATTTGAAACCATTTCTTTTCTAAGGACCCTAGAACCTATCTCAAAAACAATCTAAGAGCCCATGGCAGCGTTGCGACACGGTTCAAAATGCTCACATACTAGGTGTATGTATGCTCCGCTTTTTCACCGTTTCGCGCCTTGCCCTGAACCCCAATCTAATTTTTGAGATAGGTTCTAATATCTGATCCTAAATTATTAACAACACCAATGCAGCCGTAAGGGCCGGAAAAATTTTTTTGGGTTTTAATCGTTGGATAATAATATATCAATTCCCATTTTATGTCAATTAAGTCATCATTTTCAATGCTTAACAAAAGTGAAAACATTCGTATATCCCAAAATATCCGTCACCAATAAAACGATAAATACGATAAGAAGGGCACCGATGACAACGCCGAAATCGCTGCCTCCTGCCGGCAAATGCTTTAACTGACTGTAAAGATTTTGAACCTCTGTATCAGAGAGGCTGTCAATACGCGCCTTTGCCTCCACCGGATCGATGCCTTGTGAAATGAGTGACGCCTGAATATCTTTTCGAAACAGGATTTGATTCAGACAATCACGGGCTTTTTGCCCGCGAACCCGATTTATCACACGCTCTGTTCCAATTATTTCAGCAAAAACAGTGTGGTAAGGTACGGTCAGCATGAACAACAACATCGCCATCAACAGGCTTACGGGCCTTGCCTTTTTTCGTAGAATATTCATCGCCAATCTCCTTGTTGAATGGTTTTACAAACATTCGAAATCGCCACTTGCTGAACTGAATCCGGGTCTAAAAAACCATAGCCGGGAGAAAATGTCAATTGAAGAGTACCCTGCGGCCTTGCTAAAACGGGATCTCCGCCACACTGCATACACCGACAAGTCCGCTTCGCTCCGACAAGCTTGCAGGGGATCATCCCAATGACGTATATCATCACAGATCCTTCTTCCTCGTAAATACGTGCTCACTTCAAATCCCGGTCAGGTTTCGGTTCTTTTTGCATTATCCGCTCTCTTTGAAGAATAACCCGTTTTAACCATTCAGTGTCGTCCTTAAGGTAGAACCCGGCCAGGCGGTTGAATTCGGAAGCTTGGCTGATATTCCCTTTCATAAGCCACGCCTCTGCCAGATAATAGTAATTCCGGCCGTTGTCAGGATTAAGGTTTAACGCCCGCTCCAGTATTCCGATGGCATCATCGGGTTGTTGCTGTTCTAAAAACATTCGTCCCTGCTCGGTCAGCTGCAAGGCGGCTATCGCACGGGGGCTAGGGCCGGGTTTTTCGGCGTTTTCTTCTCCTCCTCCGGCTTCTTGAGGAGTCTCTAAAGATGCCCCTGGCGTGGATTTGACAAAAGTCGAAGCACATCCTGAAAGAGCTATTATAAATCCAAATAAGCAAGCTGCGACAAGCATCCTAGAACTTGTCAAAAAAATCTTTAACCCCATTGATAATCCCTCCGAATGAAACGCCGTCACCGTGAATTGGACAGTCGCCTTTTGGAATATGATCCGCCAGAAAATATTCTTCTATGGGATAAGGGCATCTTCCTGCTACAGCCAGCTGACCGCTTTCCGAACAAACCACCCGCTGGACCACCCCCGGCGGCTTCCGAAACCATTCTCCTGATACATATTGAGGCAAAGCTTTCATGAGATCGGCCCAAATCGGCATTGCGGCTCTTGAGCCCGTAGCATAGATAGGCGTACCGTCATCAAATCCCACCCATATCAGGGCAAGGATATCCGGCGTGTACCCCACAAACCAGGCGTCTCTATAATCGTTGGTAGTTCCGGTCTTTGCTGCGACCGGAAAAGTGATTCCCATTTCCTTTAATGAACTTGCGGTCCCTTTTTCTACCACACTTTGCAATAAGGAACTCATGATAAAAGCTTTTTCAGGGGTCGTCACCTCCCTGATGCTCATATGCCTTTGTTCCAGGATGCTACCGTTCTCATCCAGGACCTGCTTAAGGGCCAACGGAAAAGGCAGGACACCATCTGCGGCAAAAGGGCAATAGGCGCGCGCCAGCTCCAGCGGGATAACTTCAAAGGACCCCAGGGCGATGGAGGGATACGGCTTCATCGGGGTGGAAAACCCCATTGATTTGGCGGTATCAACAATATGGTCCGGTCCCACTTTCATGGCCAGGTCAACGGTGGCCAAATTTATGGATTCTGCCAATGCATCCCTGACCGACACACGGTCTTCGAGCATCGGCGAATAGTTCTGAGGTGTCCATTCCTTCCCGTCAATTTCATATGTTTTGGGCGTGTTGGACAATATGGAAGCAGGGGTAAATTGATCCAATCCGGTCAAATATACAAACGGCTTGAATGCACTCCCGGGCTGTCGACGCGCTTGCGTAATTCGATTGAACTGAGTCACACTGTAATTGCGGCCACCCACCATGGCCAGAATATAACCGGTTTTGGGCTGCATAACGATGACGGCGCCCTGTAATTTCTTTTGAGGGTCTGAGCGGGATAAAGCAGGGTTTGATTTCTCCAGTGCATCCAGGCCTTTTTGCAGTGCGTTTTCAGCCGCCATTTGAACCTCTGTGTCCAGAGTCGTATACACCGATAGACCGAGACTGATCAGGTCTTCG
>JARRRC010000121.1:1832-8682 GCA_037381105.1 Desulfobacterales bacterium | reverse complement strand
CTGCCCGAAACGGTCAGCTGCACACAGGCTTTGGGCGGCGACGCCGTCGTAGGCTGCATGGCAAGACGTCTGATCGGAAAGCAGATCAATGGGAATATTGTTTTCGACCGCATATTCAAGCAGATCAACGATATTTCCAAAAAATGCAATAGCGACGCTGTCCTTTTTCAACTGGTGCTCCTTTGCCGATTGGAAGGCTTTTGCCGGTGAATCGACGATCTCGCTGATCCAGCCCTGATCGTATCGGGTTCGAATACGGGATTGGTCAACCTCTGCGATGATCCCTACTCCCCTGGCAATTTCTACGGATTTTCCCTGTGCCCCACTCATTCCTCCGAGGCCGGAAGACACGAAGAGATGTCCGGAAAGGTCGCCTTCGGAAGACATGCCGAATTTTTTTCGGGCGGCGTTCAGGATGGTACTGTAAGTGCCGTGAACGATACCCTGGGGACCGATGTACATCCATCCTCCGGCGGTCATCTGACCATAGTTGGCCACTCCCAATGCAGCCGCCCGGTGCCAGTTTTCCTGGTCGTCGAACATTCCCACCATGAGACCGTTGGTGATGACAACACGCGGGGCGTCGGGACCGGATGCAAACAGGCCCAACGGATGACCGGATGCCACTACCAGGGTTTGCTTCCGGGAAAGTACTTCCAAATATCGTTTGATCAACAGATACTGCATCCAGTTCTGGCAGACCTGACCGGTTTCACCATATGTGACCAGCTCATAAGGATAGAGCGCAATATCGAAATCCAGGTTGTTGTTCACCATCACCTGTAAAGCACGGCCTTCAATACATCGCCCCTTGTATGAATCAATGGGGAGGCCTTTAATCCTGCCGGCGGGCCTGAAACGGTAACCATACACCCTGCCGCGTGTCAGCAACTCATCGAGAAATTCCGGAGCCAGAACATTGTGCCATTTTTCGGGGATGTATCTGAGGGCGTTTTTTAACGCCAGAACCGTGTCGCTTTTTGAAAGTGTAAAATGACGCTTGGGAGCCCTTCGAATGCCGCCGATAAATTCCGGCATGTCCGGAAGTTCATCCAATATGTTCTCAAGTTTTATGCTCATGGCATTTGATGTGTCGATATTATGGTGCATTTTTATACCTCGCAGGGAAAACAATGGGTTTATTTGGGTAGGCTACATTAAGCTGAAATTTTCGAGTATAATCATTATATAGCATAAATTATGATCCCCAGACAGGACAAACCGGATTTCCAGGATATCTTTTGAACAATTTGAAAGTATGACAAAGGTCATACGATCTCTGTGGATTACGTTTGGATCCTCATGGGGCCAATTCTTGACATGTACGGATATATGTAATATTTTCATAAAAGGATGTATGAAATATTAGAAAATAAAATCGTGTAACGATTTTATGAAACTCCCGCAGGTAAACCTGCGGGATGCTATAAAAGAAAGGCTAAAACTCCTATCCCCGCAGCCCCGTGAACGGGATCTTCGCTTCACTGCGACACGCTGCGGGGTATTCCGGAATTTTTGTCACAGCCCTGAGGGCTGCGGCACCGCACTTTCGCTTTAAATAAGGATCTTATCTTTTCTTTGAATTCATCCCGCGCTGCTCCGTAAAACGGAATCTTCGACAAGCAGCGGGGAATTCAAATTTAAAAAGAGAGAAAAAGATGGAACTTGATCAAATAATGGAAACTTATGGTTTCAAGACCTCATCGAGCTGCAGCGGTTTTGAATGGTATGTCAAGGGAATCGTGTATGAAGGGAACGACGCATTTGTCACCATCACTGCAGATGATGAACTCCACCTGCCGGAATCCATCAATGAACCGGTGGTTGTGAGTATCACAGACCAGGATTCCGGCAATGAACTTAAACCGCCGCAGCGGTTTGAATCCATGCAGTCGTATCTGGATACACTTAACACTCCATCCTGAATTTTTCTTGAACAGCGTTGCAGACCGGACATTTTTGCGGGATCCTGTCAACAGCAATATGCCCACAGATCTGGCAAACATAGTAGTTTATAGAGTCGTCAACGTCTTCCTGAAGTACTTTCTTTAATAGTTTTAGATGGGTTTTTTCCACACTCCCGAACTGATCGAACGCTTCAGCTGCTTTTTTCTTGCCTGCTTTATCATATCTTTTGCAAATTCGCGGATAATTTATCGAGGCATTCTCATCTTTGGTGTGCAACAGACTCTCTAAATATTTATATGGATCTTCAATTTTATCTCTGAGATACATTAAAGCCCGATGTGCATGAATTTCTTCAGACCGTGCAATGGAATAAAGCAATCTGGAAAGTAATAGGCTTCCGTCTTTTTTTGCTTTGGCCGCATACAATCTGTTCAGGGTGAAGGACCTGAACATCTTCGCAAAAGCCATCGCCAAATCCGGATCTATGGTGTCCGCCATGGTTTTCCTCCTTATTTTCGAGTAAATTTTACATAACAACAAATAAACCGTATTTGTAGGGATGCCGTCAAGGATAAAACGTATGGAACAGAACGAAGGTTTACCCCGTGTCTTTCAAATCCGGGCACCCCCCTGTAATCATGTTACCGGCGAATCAAAAGCGAAATCTGCGATCAAATCATGGATGAAAAATATTTATCGATTTTTTTACCAAATCCTTGTTTAATGGGCTTTTACCTGTTGACTTTATGATTTTGTTACTGTAACCCGTACAAAAAGAACGGATAAAAAATTCTGGATTAATTATTAATGAGAGGAGGGAACAGATGACAAAAGCAGAATTGGTCGAAACAATGGCTGCCGATGCAAACATTTCCAAAACCGCCGCCGCCGTCGCTCTGGAATCTTTTATGGCAAATGTTACGAAAGCGCTGAAGAAAAAGGACGGCAAGGTGACTTTGGTGGGATTCGGCACGTTTGCAAAAGTTCGAAGGAAAGCTCGAAAAGGCCGTAATCCCCAGACGGGAGAAGCCATGAAAATCAAGGCAAAGAATGTTGTTACTTTCAAGGCCGGAAAGAAACTCAAAGACGCGATTTAGGAATTTTTAAAAGTGGCCAAGGGCGGCTCGATCGGCTTTTTTTAAAAGTTAATCGGCCGCCTATTTTACCATCCAATCCGCACCGTCTTTATTCCATTCTCATTGACAAAGAACACCGTTTTTATTAAAAAATAGTACGCTTTTTAGAATGACAGAGATATTCTTCCGGTTAAATATTTAAAAGATGATTGGAAGCTTATAAATGAAAAATGCATCGGCTGCAGAATATCACGGCGGGCCTCCTGTTCAGTTGGTCGTTGAAGAAGAGCGGGCGGCCACACTGAAAGATATCGCCCTGAACCTTGCGGACATTATTCTGAACGACAGGCAACTTTGCGACCTTGAACTTTTGGCAACAGGCGTCTTTTCTCCTCTTGACGGCTTTATGCTTCGATCCGACTATGAGTCTGTGCTGGACCGCATGCGCTTGCAAAGCAACGTGCTTTGGCCCATCCCGGTATGTCTGGGGGTTTCCGAAACCAAAGCCAGAACTCTGGAGGTCGGCCAATCAGTGACATTAAGAGATCATGAAGGATTCCTGCTGGCCATTATGCACATTGAAGACATGTGGCCTGTGGATCGGGAAAAAGAGGCTTTGCTCGTATATGGCACGTCCGACAAGGCGCATCAGGGTGTCAAGTATCTATTGAGTACCGAAGGTGATTATTACATCGGCGGGAAACTGGAGGTTCTGAGCGTTCCGCTTCACTTTGATTTCAAACAGCTCCGCATGACGCCGTATGAGATTCGGCGTGTGTATCAAAAACTGAATTGGAAGAGGATATTGGGGTTTCAGACCCGAAACCCCATTCAGCGTCTTCAATTTGAAATGACGGTTAAAGCCATGCGGCAGGCCAAGGCCAACCTTCTCCTTCTTCCGGTTACGGGCATGACAAAGCCGGGAGACTTTGACCATTACACGAGAGTTCGATGTTACAGGACGGTGACCCGGCATTATCCGCCGGATTCTTTTATACTGAACCTCCTGCCCCTTTCCATGCGTCTGGCCGGTCCCAGAGAGGCGCTTTTACACGCCATCATCGCTAAAAATTACGGCTGTACTCATTTTATTGTCGGTTGGGATCATGCCAGTCCGGGTAATGATTCGGCTGGGAACCCTTTTTACGAAAGTCGTGCGGCCCAAAAAATGACAGAGCAATACAGCACAGAACTCGGGGTGACCATTATTCCATTTGAAGAACTCGTATATTTGCCTTTCGAAGATGAGTATCGTTCGTCAGATCAAATACCCGAGGGAGAGCAGTTCATTTCTTTTTCCAGTTCGGATATTCGAGAACGAGTCAGAAGCGGCCGCAGAATTCCGGAGTGGGCGACATTCCCGGAAGTTATTGATGAACTGAAAAAGGCATATCCGCCTCCTGAAAAACAGGGATTTACCATATTTTTGACAGGTCTTTCAGGCGCGGGGAAATCGACCATTGCCAAGGTGCTCTATGCGCGATTCCTGGAGATGGGAGATCGACCGGTTACACTGCTGGACGGAGATATCGTACGCCGAAATTTGTCCAGCCAATTGAGCTTTTCCAAAGAGGATAGAGACACCAATGTTCGGCGTATCGGTTTTGTCGCCAGTGAAATCACCAAGAATCGCGGCATCGCTATCTGCGCTCCAATCGCGCCTTATAATGCAACGCGATCGGAGATAAGGAATATCATCGAAAATTACGGTGGGTTTATCGAGGTACATGTGTCCACGCCCATTGAAATTTGTGAAAAAAGGGATCGAAAGGGGATGTATGCCAAGGCTCGAGCAGGCCTCATCAAGGGTTTTACCGGGGTTGACGACCCCTATGAGATTCCGGAATCGCCGGAGGTGAGAATCAACACCACCGATCTTTCCCCCGACGAGGCGGCCCAGGAGATTCTGCTGCTATTGGGGCAGAAGGGATATATTTGAAAAGAATTTACAGAATCAGAGATGACATGGCAGAAAACTTATATCCATTAACCCGGCCGTTGCTGATCGCATTGCGGGCTGCCAAAGATGCCGGACTTGCCGTTTTAGAAGTATATAAACAAGATTTTGATGTGCGGTATAAAGAAGACCGGTCGCCACTCACCATCGCCGACCAACGCTCCCACAAAATCATTGTTGATCAACTGACCGAACCCGGCGTGGAAGGCTTTCCGATTCTCAGCGAGGAAGGCAAAGACATTCCCTTTGAAAAAAGGCGCGCATGGAAGTATTTCTGGCTGCTCGACCCCCTGGACGGCACCAAGGAATTTATTAAAAGAAATGGAGAATTTACCATAAATATCGCTTTGATCTATCAAGACCGACCGATTCTCGGGGTTATTTACGCTCCGGTGAATCAATGCTTTTATTTTGCATCCAAAGATATCGGCGCCTATAAACTTCTATACAATGATGCCATTGATCGCTTATATGATGAAATTGCTAAAAGGAATGCAGATGAAGTGTTGAAAGCCATATTAACGCAGTCCGACAAATTGCCGCATGAAGACTCACGGTTAAACAGTTCTGATTCCCAGCTGGTCATTGCGGGTAGTCGTTCACACCCTTCAAAGGACTTTGAAGCTTTCGTGGAGGATATGAAAAAGACGTATACAAAAGTTGACGTTGTATCGTCCGGCAGTTCTTTAAAACTGTGTCTTGTCGCTGAAGGCAAAGCTGATATTTATCCCAGACTGGGCCCGACGATGGAATGGGATACGGCTGCCGGACAAGCCATCGTAGAACAAGCGGGCGGAAGTGTAATAAATTATGAGACGGGTGAACCTCTGGAATACAACAAGAAAGATCTTTTGAACCCTTGGTTCGTTGTCAAGCTCCATAAATATATCTGATGATGCCTACAAATGGTAGGAAAATGTTAGTAGCCAACAAAAAAAGGGTTACGCATGATCCGTAACCCCTATGTTTGCTGGTAGGCGGTACTGGATTTGAACCAGTGACTTCTACCGTGTGAAGGTAGCACTCTCCCGCTGAGTTAACCGCCCGTTATTATGGCTTATCTACGATTTCTTTTAATTCTTTGCCAACCTTGAAGAAGGGTAATTTTTTTGAAGTCACCTCAATCTGAGCACCGGTTTTCGGGTTTCGTCCAACGTAGGGCTTGTAATGCTTTACCGAAAAACTGCCAAAGCCTCTGATTTCAATCCGATCGCCATTTGCGAGCGTTTGTATTAACGCATCGAAAAATGTGTCCACAACTTTGCTGGCATCCTGCTGAGCGATACTTTATCTTTTAAAGCATTAATTAAATCGGATCTGTTCATAGCGACTCCTTAAAGATAAATCATTGGGTCATCGGAATATGTGAGGCCCTTGAAAAACCTCATTATATATGGATTTAACGGGGCAAGTAAAAATGAATATTTTTCAAAGGTCTCTATACGTTATTACAGATTCGCTGAAGGATATTCAGTTATTATATAAGTATTAAAAAAATTTAAGTCAAGCACTTTTTAATATTTTTAAAATGCCGTTTTATTCTTCACTTTCGGGCACCGAATCGTCAACCTCCGAAATTTCTTTGGGGGTTGGAAGATCTTCAAGATTTTTTAATTCGAACACTTCAAGAAATTGTTTTGTGGTTGCATAAACCAGCGGCCGCCCTGGAATGGCCTTTCTCCCCAAAATCCGTACCAATTTTCGCTCAAGGAGCATGCGAAGGATACCGCCGCAGCTGACGCCGCGAATATTTTCTATGTCGTTTCGGATGATCGGTTGTTTATAGGCGATAATCGCAAGTGTCTCAAGAGCGGCCTTACTTAGACGCAGCGGTTTGGGCTGAACAAGACGTTTAATCCATTCCCTGTATTCCGGACGGGTGCGGAGTTGATATCCTCCGGCGACTTCC
>JARRRC010000121.1:0-1734 GCA_037381105.1 Desulfobacterales bacterium | reverse complement strand
CTTTTAATGCGATCTACGCTAAGCGGCTCATCGGCAACCAAAAGGAGGCTTTCGATAATGTTCTTGATTTGTTCCATCACAAGTAGAATAGTCTGATAATTCCGGTCTGTGTGTTTTGGACAATAGTGATCAAGGAGAGTCTGACCATTTCAAGAATAGCCAAAAATGTGACCACGACTTCACTCTTATCAACGTTGTTGGAAAAAAGTTCATTAAACGTTACCGATTTTTTCGATTCAAAAGTTTCAATTAATTGCGCGATTCTATCCCTGACTGAAATGGTATCGGCGGTAAAAATATCTACGCCGCGCTGTGTGGATATTTTTTCGAGTATTTTTTGAAACGCATCAATCAGTTCAAACAGGCCGACCTTTATAATTTCACCGTCCTGATCAACAGCAAAATCTTCCTGATTCGGATTCCTGACAAAGGTATCTTCTCCCAAAAGATTTCTTGCAGCCAGATCATCGGCCGCCGACCGCATCCGGAGGTATTCTTCGAGGGGTTTGACAATCTCCAATCGGGGATCTTCATCGTCGTCGTCTTCTTCATCAACCGGGAGGAGCATCTTGGATTTGATTTTCGTCAGGGTAGATGCCATCAAGATAAAATCACCGGCAATATCTATATTAACCGATTTCAACCATTCAAGGTATTTTAGATACTGTTCTGTAATGAGTGCAATGGGAATATCATAGATGTCCATCTCATGTTTTTTGATCAAATGAACCAGAAGATCCATCGGACCCTCAAAGATATTTTCAATATGAACGCTATAAATTTCTTCCTGCATTTTCATATTTTCATTGCCGTTCTGACTTCCGTCATGGTTTGCCGGGCTACACGGCGGGCTTTCTCACACCCCTGTCCGATAATATCTTCAACAAGATCCGGGTGTGACTCGTAATAGTTTCTTTTTTGTCGCAGGGGGTCGAGAAAACCGATGAGATATTCGGCCATGATCTGTTTGCATTCCACACACCCGATTTCGGCAGTCCGGCATTCTCGGTTGATTCGCTCGATGGTTGGGTCGTCGCTGTAAAGTTTATGAAATTCGTAGACATTGCAGACATCGGGATTCCCGGGGTCGTTTTTCCTGGCACGCTGGGGATCTGTGAGCATTTTGGCGACCTTGGCGGCGATGTCATCGGGACTGTCCGACAAAAAAATGGCATTATTATAGCTTTTGCTCATTTTACGCCTGTCCAAGCCGAGGATTTTAGGCGTTTGGGTCAAAATCGATTCAGGTTCCGGGAATACTTCACCGTAAAAATAGTTGAATCTTCGCGCGATTTCACGCGTTATCTCGACGTGCGGCACCTGATCGACGCCCACGGGAACGCCATAGGCCTTATACATTATGATGTCGGCCGCCTGGAGCACCGGATATCCAAGAAAACCGAAGGTAGAAAGATCTTTGTTGCTCAGTTGAAGGATCTGATCTTTGAAAGTGGGGTTTCGCTCCAGCCACGGCACCGGTGTTATCATCGACAGGATGAGAAACAGTTCGGCGTGTTCTTTTATGTGCGACTGGATAAAGAGCGTGCTTTTGTCAGGCGAAAGACCTGCACTTAACCAGTCGATTAACAGTTTTCTGACATAGTCGGATATATGTTCCGTATCTTCATAATCACTGGTTAGAGCATGCCAGTCGGCAATAAAGAAAAAGCAGTCATACAGTTCTTGCATATTTACCCAGTTCGCCAGTGCGCCGTGCAGATTGCCAAGGTGAAG
>JARRRC010000120.1:0-6576 GCA_037381105.1 Desulfobacterales bacterium | reverse complement strand
GATGGATTAGAATTCAAGGATCTCTTTCTCTTTTTCTTTACAGACGTCATCAACGATCTTTATATACTCATCTGTTATATCCTGTATCCCGTCTTGGCCCTTGAAAGCATCATCTTCGGAAATTTCGCCGTCCTTTTTCAAACTTTTTAGCAAATCGTTGGCATCGCGCCTGATGTTTCGTATCGATATCTTGTGCTCTTCGCTCTTTTTATATATCGTCTTGACAAGCTGTTTTCTTCTCTCTTCAGTAAGCGGAGGGATGGAAATCCGTATCACCTTGCCGTCATTCGAAGGCGTTAAACCGAGATCGGACTTCAATATTGCCTTTTCGACTTCTTTGATGACGGACACGTCCCAGGGTTGTATGGCGATCAAGCGGCTTTCGGGGATGGAAAGAGAAGCCATTTGGTTTAAGGGTGTCAGTGCGCCGTAGTAATCCACTCGGATGTCGTCCAAAATCGAAAGAGAGGCACGTCCGGTTCTTACTTTACTAAATTCATTTTTAAGTGCGTCTATCGATTTTTTCATACTCTCTCTGGTTTCCTGATATATCGATTCAATCATCGGCTCTTCCTTTTAGTTGGTTATCTGGGTTCCAACGATTTTCCCGCATGCCACCTTTTTGATATTCCCCTCTTTTGCCAAATTAAAAACAACAAGGGGAAGATTGTTGTCCATTGCCAGAGAAATTGCCGTCATGTCCATCACGTGGAGCTGTTTCTCAATAACCTCCATATATCTGATTTTTCTTATAAACTTAGCATCTTGCTTCACGAGGGGATCGGAATCGTAAAGCCCGTCAACCTTCGTGGCCTTCATAAGAATTTCAGCGCGTATCTCCTGCGCCCTGAGCACTGCGGCCGTGTCGGTCGTAAAATAGGGATTTCCGGTTCCTGCCGCAAATATTACGACCCGTCCTTTTTCCAAGTGTCGAATCGCCCTTCTTACGATAAAGGGTTCGGCCACTTCATGCATGGAAATAGCAGTTTGAACACGGGTGATCATATCCTTTTTTTCCAAGGCATCCTGCAAGGCCAAACTGTTGATCACGGTGGCCAGCATTCCCATTCTATCGGCAGACACCCGATCCATACCATACGAAGAGGCGGCGATTCCCCGAAAAATATTGCCGCCGCCGACAACTACGGCGATCTGAACCCCCAGGTCAAATACCGAACGGATCTCTTCAGCCACATACTGGATCATATCGGGGCTTATGCCAAAACTCTGATCGCCCATCAGAGCCTCCCCGCTCAGCTTCAACAAAATTCTTTTATATCGGCATGATGTCAATATTGATCACTCTCCGATCCTAAATCTTGCAAATCGTTTGATTGAGATATTTTCACCGATCTTGGCAATCATATCATTTAAAAGATCTTCAATGGTTATATCGGGATCCCGCACATAGGCCTGGTTCATCAGGCAGTTTTCTTTGAAATATTTTTGCAGTTTACCGTCCACGATTTTGTCCGCAATCTTTTCGGGTTTCCCCATTTCAAGGACTTGTGCGCGATAAATTTCTTTTTCTTTATTGATCAATTCTTCCGGAACGTCATCCGGTCGAATGGCGACAGGGTTGGTCGCCGCAATATGCATTGCAAGATTTTTGGCAAAAGCATTGAAATCTTCATTTTTGGCGACAAAATCCGTTTCGCAATTCACTTCAACCAACACGCCGAGTTTGTTGTCCATATGGATATAAGACTGTATCACACCTTCCGTCATGGCCCTGCCGGCCCGTTTGGCCGCAGTTGCCAAACCCTTTTTTCTTAAAAAATCGACCGCTGCATTCATGTCGCCACCACATTCGGTCAGTGCTTCTTTACAATCCATAATTCCGGCTCCGGTCTTTTCCCGGAGTTCCATTACCATTTTGGCATTTATTGTTGACATCTTTATTCTCCCGATTCTTCTGCTTCCACATCCTCTTGCATGTCGTCATCATCAGAATGTTGGTGCTTGGAAGATGTTGTCTTCTTGATGATCTCTACCACAGGGCCGTCCGTACCGTCTGAAATAACCTTCCGTTCGCCGGGTTTCAAATCGGCGCTGGCAGCAGCCACCACGGATACGTCTTCAACGTCTTTATCGGTTTCGGCCTGCTGTTTTTCTTCCAAACGCTCTCTGCCTTCGATACAGGCATCTGCAATTCTGGAGGTGATTAATCGAATGGCGCGGATGGCATCATCATTCCCCGGAATAATATAATCGATTTCATCCGGATTACAGTTTGTATCCACAATGGCGACAATCGGTATCCCCAGCCGTCTTCCCTCACGGACGGCAATCGCCTCATTTTTGGGATCAACAACAAAAATCGCACCCGGGAGTCCGTTCATGGTTCGAATTCCGCCAAGATTGTTATCGAGCTTAACGCGCTCTTTTTTGAGTTTCAGCCTCTCTTTTTTAGGAAAAAGATTGATGGATTCATCATTCACAATGGTATTGAGATAGTTGAGACGATCAATGCTTTTTCTGATGGTCTGAAAATTCGTCAACATCCCGCCGAGCCAGCGATTGTGAACATAAAACATTTCACATCGGTTTGCTTCTTCATAGATCGCATCCCGTGCCTGTTTCTTGGTTCCCACAAAAAGAATCGATTGGCCGCCTGCCACGGTGTCGACGACAAAATCATAGACTTTTTTGAACATTCGAACGGTTTTCTGAAGATCGATGATATAGATGCCGTTCCTGGCCCCAAAGATGTACGGTTTCATCTTGGGATTCCAGCGCCTGGTCTGATGACCAAAATGGACCCCTGCTTCAAGGAGTTCTTTCATCGTAATGTAAGCCATATTCTCTCCCTTCCTGGTTGGTTTTTCCCACCGCCCCCATCCACCCTGTTTCCAACCCCGTCAAAACGTGGCACCGGGAAACAGGTCCAAGGACGTGCGAGTTATTTAAACGGACTTAATTAACAAACTAAAATTTGATTCGCAACAATTTTTTCTTTTTATGTTGAATTCGGCCGGATTTCGTTTCAATATTTTTTCCGCATTTGGACCACGCGATCATATCCACTGTAATCTTTTATAAATACGATATGTTCGTATGCCGCACACTGATTGATCAATCTCAGAACGTCATTTTTTTGATCATGGCCGATTTCAAGCAAAAGATTCCCATGTCCACGAAGATACAGATGCGCATGGTTTATAATATGTCTTAAACATGAGAGCCCGTCTTCTCCGCCGTCCAGGGCCGAAATCGGTTCATATCCCGTAATTTCAGGTTGAAGGCTGCCAATCAACCGGCTTGGAACATATGGTGGATTCGAAATAATCATATCCAGTGCAAACCGCTCAGTGCTAAAAGGTTCAAGCCAGTCCGCACAGACAAATTCGACGATGCTTTCAAGACCATGACGGGCTGCATTTTTCCTGGCCAGCTGGATTGCGGCCCAAATTCGATCTGTCCCAAAGAATCGATGGCGGGGTCTCATTGAAGCAAGGCTTAAGATCACGGCTCCGGATCCTGTACCGAGCTCCAATATGCGCTTTGGTGTCAAGACGGATCCGGACGCTGATTCTTTAGGCAAGAGATCCAAAGCGACCTCAACCAGAAATTCGGTTTCGGGTCTTGGAATCAATACCTTTTTTGATACTGCGAAATCCATAGACCAAAATTCTTTGGTCCCTACGATATATGCAACCGGTTCTCTGTTGATGCGTCTTTTTATGAGTGCTTTAAACCGTTTCAGATCATCGCTGTAAAGCGGCTGATCATATTGCAAATAAAGATCTATTCTTCTTAAATTTAATGCATGGGAAAGAAGGATTTCGGCTTCAGCCCTGGGTCTGTCGATATTGTGGGAATTAAAATAAGACGTGGCCCACTTGAGAAGTTTTATTATCGTCCATTTAGAATCAATGGATGCCTGCCGATTCTGCATTCTGTAATGCCTGGGTCTGATAATAGGTAATCAGTTCTTCTATAACTTCATCGATTTCACCCTGCAAAATATTCTCCAGCTTATACAGCGTCAGTCCGATTCTGTGGTCGGTGACTCTCCCCTGGGGGAAATTATACGTTCTTATCCTTCCGCTTCTGTCACCATCTCCAATCTGGTTTTTGCGCTCTTGTGATCTTTTTTCGTTTTGCTCTCTCGTCATGCGATCAAGAATGCGGGCGCGAAGCACCTTCATTCCCTTGTTTTTATTTTTCAACTGGGATTTTTCATCCTGGCATGTTACAACAATACCGGTAGGTAGATGGGTGATACGTACTGCGGAATCAGTGGTATTTACACTCTGACCGCCCGGACCGGTGGATCGAAATACATCCACTTTAATCTCTCCGGGATCAATATGCAGTTCAACATCTTCGGCTTCGGGCAAAACCGCAACAGTAACCGCTGACGTATGTATCCGTCCCTGAGCCTCGGTTTCCGGAACACGCTGAACCCGATGGATGCCGCTTTCATACTTTAAGAAACTGTAGGCTCCTTTGCCGCGGATCAGGGAAATGATCTCCTTTAAACCGCCGATACCGGTTGCATGATGGCTTAAGACCTCGACCTTCCAGTTCTTGAGTTCCGCATACTTCGTGTACATTCTGTAAAGGTCGCTGACAAACAGTCCGGCCTCTTCACCGCCGGTTCCGGCACGAATTTCAATGATAACATTCTTTTCGTCATTCGGATCTTTGGGTAAAAGCAGCTTTTTGAGGTGCTTTTCAAGATCTTCTTTTTGGATCGTCAAGGCTTCGACTTCATCCCGGGCCATTTCTTTTATTTCCGGGTCTTTGTCTTTTAACAACTCCATGCTGTCATCAAGCTCTGTTACCGTCTGTTTGTATTTTCTAAAAACCGATACAATTTTACCGAGATCGGCATGTTCCCGAGTATATTTTTGATATGCCTCCCGATCCTGAAGGATCTTGGGGTCGCTTAAAAGCTTTTCCACCTCCGAAAATCGATCCTCAACGCCTGTCAATTTGTCAAACATTGCTTAATCGTTATTTTTTAATATTATCTGAATCTTGCAAATGGTTCTCATTTATTTTCACGTAAGATTCATGCATGAGATCGTTCAAAGTTATTCCCAAGTGAAAATATCGTTACAAATACAAACTGCCCATCACATATCCGTTTCAATAATGGGTGTGCCGGAACGGGTGAATGGGCAGTCTATTGATCTTGAAATTTTTCATATTTCTTGCGGAAGCGCTCGATTCGACCTGCAGAATCCACAAGCTTCTGTTTACCGGTAAAAAAGGGATGACATTTTGAACAGATTTCCACGCGGATATCCGATTTTGTCGATCCCACTTCCAGTACATTTCCACAAGCGCATTTTATGGTTGTTGTTGCATACTTCGGATGAATGTTCGCTTTCATGTATTGTTTTAAACCTCCTATTTTAGGTATTCATTGAATCCAAAAACGCTTTATTATCCTTCGTTCCATTCATTTTATCAAGTAAAAATTCTAAGCTGTCAACAGGGTTCAATGAAGACAGCAATTTTCTTAAAATCCATACGCGATTTAATATTTCCTGAGACAAAAGGAGTTCTTCTTTACGAGTCCCGGACTTCTTGATATCAATGGCGGGGAATACCCGTTTATCGGCGAGCCTTCGATCGAGTTGAATCTCCATATTTCCCGTCCCTTTGAATTCTTCAAAAATAACCTCATCCATGCGACTTCCGGTATCCACCAAAGCAGTAGCGATAATGGTAAGGCTTCCGCCTTCTTCAATATTTCTGGCGGCTCCGAAAAAACGTTTTGGCCGCTGGAGTGCATTTGAGTCGACGCCGCCGGAAAGGATTTTCCCGCTTGGAGGAATAACGGAGTTGTAAGCTCGTGCAAGTCTGGTGATGCTGTCCAACAGGATGATAACATCCTTTTTGTGCTCAACCAGGCGTTTGGCCTTTTCAATAACCATCTCCGCAACCTGAACATGTCTTTCGGCAGGTTCGTCGAAAGTAGAACTGATCACCTCCCCATCCACGGACCGGATCATATCCGTAACCTCTTCGGGCCGTTCATCGATAAGGAGCACAAACAAAATGATATCCTTATGATTACGACTGATACTGTTGGCAATGGATTGCAAAAGCATTGTTTTGCCGGACCTGGGGGGTGAGACAATCAAACCTCTCTGCCCAAAACCGATAGGAGTCAGAAGGTCCATGATTCTCATGGAATAATTATCGGCATCGGTTTCAAGCATCATTTTCCTGTGAGGGTATAGCGGGGTCAGGTTGTCAAAAAGTATTTTTTCCCTGGCCACCTCAGGATCTTCATAGTTGACCGCTTCGACTTTTAAAAGAGCGAAATATCGTTCCGTCTCTTTTGGCTGGCGTATCTGGCCGGACACCGTATCTCCGGTTCTTAAATTAAAGCGGCGTATTTGGGACGGAGACACATAAATATCATCAGGTCCCGGCAAATAATTGTAGTTAGGGGCTCTTAAGAACCCGAATCCATCCGGCAGTATTTCAAGCGTGCCCTCTCCAAATATCAACCCGGTTTTTTCAATTTCCGCCTGCAGCAGGGCAAAAATTAGTTCTTGTTTTCTCATACCGGCAGCTCCGTCAATTTTGAACTCTTTGGCCATCAGATTCAGT
>JARRRC010000119.1:0-6608 GCA_037381105.1 Desulfobacterales bacterium | reverse complement strand
GGATGGAAGCTTTAAGGAGAATGATTAATAATTTAAAGGAAAACAAACTTGCAGCGCATATTGAAGATGGTCCTAAAGGGCCTTCAGGTATCGTTAAATCTGGCGTAATCCTTTTAGCACATGCTACAAATGCCGCTATCGTTCCTTTTTCTGTTTCTGCGGAAAAAGCGTGGCATTTTAATAGTTGGGATAAATTTCTTCTTCCCAAGCCATTCAGTAAGGTATTTCTTCGTTTCGGAGAAATGATCAAGTTTGATAGAGTAAAAGACAGAGAGGTATTTGAAAGTCAGAGAATGAGACTTGAGGAAGCTATGCTTCCTACGTTGAGAGTTTAAGAATCCTTAAGATAAATATTGTAAGCTGATTTATTGACTCTGGATCGTCTTTTAAAAATAGAAAACAAAAAGGGCAGCACATTCCATGCTGCCCTTAATTTTTAATATTCAAATTGTTAACCACAGGTTGAACAGGCTGAACATCCTTCGCCAAATTGCAGCGCACAGTCAAATTGAAATCCAAAATGGTTAAAGTCAACCTTGATCGGTTCTACCTCTAACATAAGCTCTTTATCAACAAAAGTTGTAATATCTTGACATTATACGAAATATGCTAATTTGACGTGTATCAAATTCGAACCATAAAAATCAAGACCAGATCGTTTTTCAGAACAAGTATCATTCAGAACACCTGACATTTATGCAGTTTTCAGAATCCATCTTTTGGCTGATTCGAACTCTTCAAAGGAAAAATGTTTAATAGAGGCTTTAATGAAGTGCTTTCCAAGAGATTCTGCCACATCAGCAATTTTAGAGTCAGTCACTATTGCCACCTTGGAGATTTTACGATGGTGATTACTCACAAATTTCATATGCTCAATCATACTTTTAAAATCTTCCCATCCCGGCGACTTTTTGGTTGTAATGATAATTCCCTTCAATCCTCCGCTTTTTTTAATATATGGATCAACAACCTCTGATATGGTCAGAAAGTCCTGTGTTTCCAATTTGCCCTGAGGTCGCACAGTAAGCATTCCTGAATTCTCGTCTAAATCATAGAATATCATCATTCTCTCCTATTGGGGAATTTATCAATTCTATTACAGTCTGGGTGTTTTTCGTCTCTCTTTGTGGACACGCTCTAATTTCTCAATGATAGCATCGGTCACAAATTCATGGATAGTCATTTCTTTTTCCGCACATAAATCATTCACTCTTTTAATTAACTCTTCTTGAAGCATGATGTTTATCGGTTTAGTTTTTTCCACGTTGCCCCCACTTTAATCTTGTTCTTAGGTACGAGAACTATCTGAAGTTTTTATTTCACAAAATACTTCTTCAATTTCTGAGTCTTCACTATATCCAACTCTGATAGGTTGATAAGCTTCTGTTAATTTTAAGGTTGAAGTAATAAATTGCCTTAGGGGATTTAGTAAATGACGGTATAAGTTCAAACTTAATTAAAAAGGCTGATAAAATTATTAGCAGGCCCAAGATAGTTCACCTTGAAAAAAACTTTAAGAATAGATTATAAGCACCATTTTTGCCAGAATCTTGTCCCATTTGCTCAATCGGCTCTGCTTTATTAATAATGCATCCCCCTATTAGGGTTCAAGACACAAAACCCCACCTCTCTCTATTGTGAGAAATGGGGTCCCTGTATCATCACATATGCTCTCCCTTTGGTCTGGGTTGGCAGATATTATTTTAGAATCATTTGTTTTAATTGCAGAATTTACCTACTTTGTCAAGGGTATTGCCGAAATGACACATTGTAGGGGGGTTGTTACGTTTAAGCATTATGTCGAGTTGCGGATTGGATTAGTTGACAATTGAAATTAATGATTTTAAAGGAGGATAATTAATGGCATTTAGAGAAATCAATGAGGTTATAGTCACAGATGTAAAAATGTCCTTTTCGTCAATGGTTGTGTTTATGGTCAAATGGGCCATAGCCACGATTCCAGCCATTATTATCTTAACTATTGTGGGGTCGATTACATTTGCTCTCCTTAATGTTCTTTTAGGAGGCTTTCATCATAGGATGATATTATAATGCTTTAAGAAAAGGTGCTTTGGCAAACTGCGAGGTAAAACCAATGAATAATAGCTCTTTGGTTTATTCAACAGAATCAGGACGAATTTGTCCTTCCTGTGGACGACCAACCAAGAAATGTGCTTGCAAAAAGAAGAAGGTATCCAAGAAACAAACAACATACCCTGATGATGGGATTATTAGAATCAGAAGGGAGGTCAAAGGTCGGAAAGGGAAAACGGTAACAGCAGTTTTTGGTATTCCTCTTGATGATCGAAAGCTTAAGCAGTTTGCTAAAATATTGAAACAGAAATGTGGTACTGGTGGATCAGTGAAGGACGGTGTCATCATTATCCAAGGTGATCACAGAGAGACCCTTCTGAAAGAGATCAAACAGCAGGGATACACTGTAAAACTTGCCGGTGGTTAAATTTTGCCTTGCGTGAGCTTCACAACCGTATGCCGGTAATTCTTGATCCAAAATACCATGAAAATTGGCTGGATACTGAAATCCAAGATCCAAAAGAGTTAGAGGTCATTCTGAAAGATGGCGTTGTCCGCGAAATGAAATATTACCCGGTATCGAAGTTAGTGAACTCTGTTAAGAACAATGACCCGAACTGCATAAAGCCGATAAAACTGTGAGCATCATCCTAAAATCACACCTCAAAACTAAAGAGGGCGACCCCCCTCTGGATCGCCCATGCAAAGGTTGTGAAGACAGGTTAACTATCCTACAAAGCCCTTGCCGTTATGATGACTTCCCCCAATGCCGTTATTAACTTCGGTGCACGTATAAATTATATATAAATAATTGCGATTGACCGAAGGTTAAGATGCACGCACATCAGAGAAGCCAAAAAATAAGTTCCACCTCAAACTCCCTTTTTTAAGTTTAACCATTTGAGGCTTACAGCCATCACGTAGTTTTCGATTTTAGGTGTTGAAGTTGAGTGGTACTTATTTGCGTCATTTATGATTTCAACGCATATCTTTATAGCAGAAACCATGCCAAATTCTTCATGGGAACATATCTAACATAATAATAGAGAGTTATCTTGTTCGACAATATCATCATCGCCATACTTTATGAATAAAATTCAACAATTCCTATGGAAATTATTTCATAATCTGAATTTGTTTATGGTTTTGGCGGTCATGGTCTGCTCCTTTCGATTATTATTTGTTGTTTGGCGATAACAACTATAACCGAGAGAGCGACCAACCGCCAACTTAATTAAGTTGAGGTGTGTCCGGTAAGTTTATAACTTTTTCAATTAACGGGATCTGTGTGCGGGATTATATGAACACAGTTTGCATTGTCTGGAGGTCACTGGGTGGGGTGTATCCGGTATCCCCCCTACCCTATTATTTTTCTGTTCGGTTTAAATATTTGATATATTACAATAAAGTTAGTATTAATACAGCTACAAATGAAATTATATATTTTAAAATAGGTGGGACATAAGTGGGACTAAATGAGCTTATTCTTAACCATAAAAAATGGGCTTACGGTTCATCAACACATAAGCCCCTGTTATTATTGGTGCCCGGGACGAGACTTGAACTCGTACGGGGCAAGGCCCCAAGGGATTTTAAGTCCCTTGCGTCTACCAGTTCCGCCACCCAGGCAAGTTTTATATTATTATATCAATCGATTATTATATTTTATTGAAACTATAAGTCAACTTAATCAAGTGCGAATTAAAATGCTCTGTGCATCACTCAAATGCGATCGGGTATGCGATGTAGATTTCTGATAACCTAAATTTTGTGGGATTTCAAGGAAAATGATTTCAAACAGCATCCTAGTTTTCTTCCAGATCAAACACCCGCTTTTTATAATCCGGGTTGTCCGGGTCCATGCTGAGTGCTTTTTTAAAATCAACAAGAGCCTTCTTATGTTTTCCTTTGCTCTGCCATGCTTCACCGCGGCCGATCAATGCATCCGTATCGTTCGGATTTTTTTCTATCGCTTTGGTGAATTCGGAAATGGCTCTACCCGATTTTCCTTTATTGGCCCAAGCGAGGGCGATATAATATTGTGCATCCGGGTGATCGGGGTCTTCGGTTAAAACTTTGCTAAACTTTCTGATCGCTTCATCATATTCATCGGCATTAAAGCAATCTATACCTTCATCAAATAATGCCTCGACATCAATATCGACCTTCACGGTCTAAACTCCTTTTCGACGTAAACAACTCTCTTTCTTTTGGGTGGCTTGTCTAGAACCTATCTCAAAAATAAAATTAGGCGTTCAGGGCAAGGCGCGAAATGGTGAAAAAGCGTAGCATACACGTAGTATGTGAGCATTTTGAACCGGTTCGATACCGCCATGGGCGCTTAGATTGTTTTTGAGATAGATTCTAAATAGAATTTGTTTATAATGAATTAAAGTACCATATTTACACCGCACCTTCAATCTATATTTACCCAAGCACTTGTTTTTATAATGAATCATTCACTATATTCTCCTGCTTTTATGATCCTCAGGCAGGCTAAATATTTGCGGACTTCTCAAAGCAGGTCTTTGATCTGGTCCGTGACGCTTGATTTAAATGCTAAATTAAATATAACTCTCGTTAAAATAACAGCATCTTTATCTTGACTTTGCTTATAAACAAGTTATTATTGTAGGAAAATGACTCGTCTTTAGCGACGGGCGGGTTTCGTTCTGAAGGAAAA
Organism: Desulfobacterales bacterium; assembly: GCA_037381105.1. Classification (GTDB taxonomy): domain Bacteria; phylum Desulfobacterota; class Desulfobacteria; order Desulfobacterales; family UBA11574; genus UBA11574. The sequence continues at coordinate 1,891 of JARRRC010000119.1, read as the reverse complement.
ATCCATTTGTCAAAAGTGGCGACCTGAGGTTTGGAACCATGAGAATTCTATGAAAGGAGGGTAGCCGCATGGCAAATGGAATCGTAAAATGGTTTAGCGACAAAAAAGGCTATGGTTTTATTGAGCAAGAAGATGGTCCGGATGTATTTGTCCATCATTCAGGAATCAATGGCGCCGGTTTCAAGTCCCTAAATGAAGGCGACAGGGTTACATTTGACATAGAAGACGGACATAAAGGTCCGGCAGCAGTCAATGTCACCATACTTTAGCTTGGCATTCTAATCAACAAAGGGCTCTCCAATGAAGTTGCGGAGAGCCTTTTTTGTTTTTGTCGAGGGGGGTTGTCTTCAAATACACAATTACATATTATCAAATACGATCATTGATCGATTTGTGGTGTAACAAAAAAATAATATCTCCCGTTTAATGGATCATATCCATAGTTTTCAGGTTTTGGGAAGGTCGCGCCTGTTGTCGGATACGGCGTTCTTTTGGATCCATTGGTATAGTATTTGCTAACGGTTCCATTTGAATCTATCCGCCGGTTCGATTTTACTGTTTGTATAAATTGAAGAACTGCTTCATCGCTCATGCCTGCCGCTTTAAGTTTAGCGATCAATTCAGCTTCATTCATTGACGTAGATTTCTGCTTGGGCTGGTATAAATCCGACCGGATGGCAGACATAATGTCATCATTGTTCAGCCCGGATTGCTTCATCTGAATCACATCTTCGGAACTGATTGAACTGGTTTGATGAGAGATGAAGTATTGAATAACCTCCTGACTTATCCCCAATTCCCTCATTTTGAAAATATCTTCATGCCTTACCAAAGAATTAAATCCATACAAGGGAACCACGATTAAAGAAAATAATAATATCATCATCACGGTTCTCATGGAATCACCTCACTTCGGATTTATGTTTTATGATTGATTGTGTTGCTTTTCTCCGCCAATTTAAATTTTCAATTTTTCAAGCTTTCCTTTCTTCTCCGAAATTTTCCGACGGGTCTTCAGTCGAAATTTCGCTTTTTATAACCATATCGTCATTTTCGATTGAGAAATTAAATCATATTGATAATAATTATTTTATATGGAAATTTGAACCAATCCACACCTTCCCGATCAAAAGGAGCTCCTGTGGGTTTCGCCCGAGGCCGGCGGGATCTCGGTGAAACTTTCGCAGCCAAAAGGACGTTCAAATTTAAGCGGCAAAGGAAGCTGTTTATATTTTTTAATTTTACCTGATGCATCAACAAAATTCGAGATGGTAATTCCCAACAGGCGAACTTTTTTAACTCCGGCCCGGGTATTGTCAAGTAACGGCAGGATATATTCCATCATTGTGTCGGCATCCGTAATCGGATTTTTAACAGTCATGCTTCTGGTAACACTTTTGAAATCAAAAAATTTTACCTTCAAAGTGATGGTCATTCCCCGCCGTCCGTCTTTTTCTATCAAGCGTTCAATTTTAACCGCGAGTTGTTCCAATATCTCTATCATTTCATCTTTATCATCGATATCTTTTGCAAGGGTCGTTTCCTTTCCAACGGATTTGCGCAACCATTCTGTTTCAACGGGTCTGTTATCAATACCCCGGGCAATATGATAAAAATAATCCCCGGGTTTGCCGAAAACGCGAATCAGTTCTTCTTTATCTATCTTTTTGAGATCCTCACCGGTTTTAATTCCAAGGCTGTGCATCTTTTTTTCCGTAATCTTTCCGACTCCGAAAAACTTTCGTACCGGCAGTCTATCGATAAAATCCGATGCATTATCCGGTGTCACAACGGTAATCCCGCGAGGTTTATTGAAATCCGACGCCACCTTTGCTAAAAACTTGTTAAATGAAACACCGGCCGATGCCGTCAAGCCTCCGGTTCTGTCATA
>JARRRC010000118.1:0-9795 GCA_037381105.1 Desulfobacterales bacterium | reverse complement strand
TTTTATCGCCTCGTTAACCGCTGCCTCCGGATAGGCGCTCAACTCGATCACCTCAATGTATCCGGCCTCGTTCATCCTGAAAACCAAAGGGCAGACCTCAATACATGCACCGCACCGGCTGCATCGACTCAGATCAACAACCGGTGCTTTCATATTTTCTCATTGATTGCCTGTCCCACTTTTTTTCCCAGTTCAAAACAGGCCTCCAATCCCTTCTTTTCCGGAACATACTGAATTCTGATACCGGGGTCGATGATGTCGAACTTCATGGCTTCGAGTTCTTCATTGATCAGTTTGACGGCCTCACCGCTCCACCCGTAAGAGCCAAAAGCGGCACCGATCTTGTTCGTCGGCTTAAGTCCCTTCATATAAACCAGAAAATCACTGACCGTAGGAAATAACTGGTTGTTGAGGGTCGGCGATCCCACGACGACGGCTGCGGCATCCAGAACTTCCGTCATAATTTCACTGCGATGGGAGGTCCGGATATGCATCGGTCTTACCGATACCCCTTCATCGGAAATTCCCGCCGCAATCTCATCGGCCATGGCTTCGGTGCTGTGCCACATGGTGTCGTAAACCACCACGGCCTTTTTCTCTTGTTCCTGCCTGGCCCATTTGGCGTAGGCATCGATAATTCTGCCGGGGTTTTTGCGCCATATGATTCCATGGTCTGGACATATCATATCAATGTCAAGGCCAAGCTGCGAAACCTTGTCCAACAGTTTAAGAATCAACGGGGAATACAAAAGCAGTATGTTGGCATAATATTTTTTAGCGTGGAGCATGATGCCGTCGCCGATTTGATCGTCGAATCTTTCATGCCCAGCATAATGCTGGCCGAAACCGTCGCTGGAAAAAAGGATTTTATCTTCCTTGAGATAGGTAAACATGCTGTCCGGCCAGTGAACCATCCGGGTTTCAAGAAACGTCAAGGTCCGGTTTCCCAGACTCAATTCCTCGCCGGTGCCGACGGCATGATAATTCCACTTCTGTGAAAAGTGCCGGGCCAGATTTTTCGCCCCCATGGTTGAACAATAAAGGGGCTTGTCCTCACCCACCTTGTGCATCACCCGCGGCAATCCACCGGAATGATCCATTTCCGTATGATTGCTGATCACGATGTCTATCTTTTTGGGATCGATGATTTTTGATATATTATCAATCAGTTGGTCTGAAAAATCCTTTTTTACGGTATCAATGAGTGCAACGTTTTCATCAACGATTAAAAATGCATTATAACTGGTACCCCGATATGTGGAATATCCGTGAAAGTCCCTGATATTCCAGTCAAGAACGCCGACGTCATAGATTCCTTTTGCTATTTCTGCAGGTCTCATCTTCTCAATGTCCTATGATCATTCTTTTTCAAAATCATCTTTTGATGCACCGCAAACCGGACAGACCCAGTCATCCGGCACATCTTCAAATTTTGTGCCAGGCGCAACACCGTTGTCTGGATCACCTTGTTCCGGATCATAAACATAACCGCAAACCGTACATACATATTTGTCCATTTGAATCCTCCTTTTCGACTGAATCGATTAATAATTTAGTCCATTGAAAAAATTGCTTTTATTGGCGTTTCAGATATGATTAAATTCTAACCATCAGCTGCAGCCGATCCGGGACCGGCAAGGGGTTTGAACATCTTCTTTCCGGCGCCGCACACCGGACACTTCCAGTCGTCCGGCAAGTCGGCGAATCGGGTTCCTTTGGGAATTTTCCCTTTTCGGTCACCTTTGTCCGGATTGTAAATATAGCCGCAATTCACTGTCTGGCATTGATACATCTCTTCGGGTTCGGCCATCTTTTTCCTCCTTAAATTGTGTCCGTCACTCCATAAGAACATTTGCGGCGACCAGAAAAAGATCCGAGTCGCGCAGGACGCCCACCAGTTTTTCTCCTTCAAACACGGGCAATACGGTAATTTTGTTACGGTGAATCATTTTAAGGGCCTCAAAAAAACCGGCGTCGGCTTTGATCGTTCCTCTTACTTTAAGCATCACGTCTTGAACCTGGGTTTGGGCATTTTGTCTGACTCTGGATCTGAATCCATGTTTTGATTGATCCATATCATGGGCATCAGCTTCTGCAAACGCAATTGACACACCCAGGGTGCTCAGTTTTCCGCTGATTCCTCCGGCGATTTCGGGTATCAGCACCTCTAAAATGCTTTTAAAATCGAGAATACCCACGAGTTCGCCCTGTGCGTCAAGAACAAGGCTGGTTCTGTGTCCGGCCTCGGTGCATTTTCCGGTTTCCACCTGACAATATATCCGCATCAACTCAGGTACGGCTTCCTTTAAGGTTTTGTCGACGCTGGTCACCGCATATTCGTCTATGGGTACCATAATGTCTTTGACTTTCATTCGAACCGGCATTTTTTCCTGTCTCCTTTTATATCTTTAACAGCTTCTTGACTCTTTTTTCAATATCATCTCGAACATTTCGCATAACATCCATCGATTTTCCGGCAGGGTCCGGCAGATCCCAATCCATCCGCTTAGCACCCGGAATAAAAGGACACGCTTCACCGCAGCCCATGGTAACGATGATATTCGGCTGCAATTCCGATGCCGCCTCATCCAAAAATCGGGTTTTTCGAAAGCCCATATCGATGCCTTTTTCCGCCATAACTTTGATCATATCCGGATTTATTTGTCCCGCAGGTTCGCTGCCGGCTGAAGCCGCTTCAATTTTATCCCCTGCAAAATATTGTGCGAACGCCGCAGCCATTTGACTGCGGCAGGCGTTTTCCCGGCAGGCAAACAGAATCTTTTTTCGATCCAACAGCCCCGATAGAAGCTTATTTATCGAATTTTTTACATCCTTATGAACCGTTGAATGTTTTTCCATATCTCCGATGTTTTCAATGTGCCGGTAGGTAAGGCTCCCATAATATTCTGCCCCGACCGCATCAAAAAAATATTTTGCCGTAAGTTCAACACCTTCAAAAAGATTCTTTCCCTTTGTCGCTCCCTGGGCAAGGAGAAATCCCCGCCGGTAATGTCTTGCGGGATCGGTCAGCTTCAGTTTATACTTTCTGGACCATAACGTCTGTGTGCGATCGATGAGGGCTTTTAGCTGAGCGGGTACGTTATAAAAATATATGGGTGTGGCTAAAACAACAACATCCGCCTCGCGCAGCAACGGGTAAATTTCATGCGTCATAACCGCAGCCCAAACATGGCACAATATTTTTTTGGCCCACATCAATGATACGGGCTGTTGCACCTAAAGTTTCGACCTCGTCCATGAAGGCGGATATCAGATAACTGGTGTTGCCTTTTTTACGAGGACTCCCTTGAAATCCCAGAACCATCATCAGTGAAACCTCTTTTTATATTGAATGACATCCCCGGCAGGAGGTCGGACCGGCTTTTTTACCTTGTTTGATCAATTTGCGGTGACACCCCCTGCAATGATTCATGACCTGCTTTTTTTCCAGCTTGCCCTGGACTTTGAATTCCTTGATAACGCCCAATTTTTGGGGAAATATGTCATGACAGGTCTTACAGTCGCCCAGTGTCCTTTGATGCTGCCGGTGAGGGAAATTAATCACCCCTTTTTGTCCCCCGTCAAGGGTTATTTTTTCCGGTCCCTTTTTTTCAATATCCGCAGCGACAACGCTACCGTAAAGAATCACCAAGATGACACCCAATACCTTCATACGCATTGATTTAATATGCATGTCTCTCATAACAATTAAAGTATAAACGCTTCGTTAATAAGCTTCTTCATATGATAGATCCGTCTCCGTCACTTTGCCTCTAAAAAGGTTATATGCCCAAACTTGGTATCCGATAACCACAGGAATAAAGAGTATAACGACAATCAACATGATTTTCAATGTCAAAGGACTTGAAGAGGCATTGTTTGCGGTGAGACTGTATCTGGGATTCAGACTGGAAGGGAACAGATTCGGGTAGAGCCCGATCACTCCAAAAAATGTGGCACCGACAATGGTCAGTGCCGACGCGAACCAGGCTTTGAAATAAGCTTTTCTCGCCAGAAAAAACCTGACGCTCAAAAGCGCAAGTACCGTCATCAATATCACGATAAAAAAGGCGGGATGTTCGATATAATTGTCATACAGTCGGGTGGAGAACTTGCTGGCGATTAAAAAAACGACGGCAACACAAACGAGTACCGGCCATAGTCTGCCGGCAGTGGAAACGGCTCTTTCATGCAGATCTCCTTTTGATTTTATGGAAAGCCACAAAGCACCGTGATTCATAAAAAGGAGAACAAAAAGCAGGCCACCCAAAAGACCGTATGGATTTAAAAGGGTAAAAAGCGTTCCATGATAGATCCCATTGTGATCGATGGGAATTCCCTGGAAAATATTGGCAAAGGCAACGCCGAAAAGCAGCGCAGGCGCAAAACTCCCGATAAAGATGCAGGCGTCCCAAATCTTTCTCCAGCGGGGATTATCGACCTTGCCGCGAAATTCAAAGGAAACGCCACGGAGTATAAGGGCAAATAAAATCAGCATCAGCGCCGAATAAAGGGATGAGAACATCACGGAATATACCCGGGGAAAGGCTGCAAAAGTGACTCCTCCGGCGGTAATCAACCATACCTCATTTCCGTCCCACAACGGTCCCAGGGCATTAATCATGATCCGTTTGTCCTGATCGGATTTCCCCAAAAATGGATAAAGCGTTCCGATTCCCAGATCGAAGCCATCCGTCATGAAGAATACCGCCCATAAAAGGCCCCACAGGAAAAACCATATTGTTTGCAAAACCATTTTCTCCTCCAGAATTTTTAAACCGTCGGGTTGTCCGGATACCTAATTGAATTTCAACGATTATTTTCGACCACAGGCTCGGGCCCCTTCAAGGCGTTTTTGGCAATCAAATAAAACCCTGTAACCCCCAATGAGCCATACAATACGATAAACGCAATCAACGTCGTCCACACTTGGGATGCAGCAATGGGAGAAACCGCATCGGACGTCTTCATCAGACCATACACGATCCACGGTTGACGACCTACTTCGGTAACCGTCCAACCCAGTTCGCAGGCCAAATACGGCAGGGGAATGGACAACAGCATGAGCTTTAAATATTTGGGGCTGTCCACCAGCCGTTTGCGTTTTAATAAACCGAGGACAGTTGCGAGGATAAAGTAAAAACCGAGGCCGACCATTCCTTTAAAGGCAAAAGATGTTATAAAAACCGGAGGCCGTTCATCCTTCGGAAAGCTTTTTAAGCCTCTGATCTTTGCATTGATATCGTGGCGCACCAGAAAACTGAGCATGCCGGGCATTGTACCGATTTCGATTGAATTTCTTTCATTCTTTTCATCCGGCAATGAAAATAAATAGACCGGTGCCCGGGTCGTTGTGTCCCACAAAGATTCCATGGCCGCCAGCTTGGTGGGCTGTTTTTCGGCAACGACGACGCCGTTCAGGTCGCCCATTATCACCACGCTGAAAGAAAAAATGACCCCGAACGTCAGTGCAATTCTAAATGAGCGCGTGAAAAAATCGATATTTTGTTTTTTTAATAAATGATAGGCGCTGACGCCCATAACAAAAAAGGCGCTCAGCACATAAGCGGCACTGACGGTGTGGATAAATTTGACGATAGCGTATTTCTGAAATAAAACAGCCGCAAAGTCCACCAGTTCCGCCCTTCCGTTCCTTATGGTAAAACCCACGGGATTTTGCATCCAGGCATTGGCAATGAGAATCCAAACCGCTGAAAGGGTTGAAGCAAACGCCACCAGCCACATAACCGTCGCATGGGCCTTTTTGGACAGTTTTTTCCAGCCGAAAATCCAGACTCCGATGAGTGTGGATTCCAGGAAAAAAGCTGCCGTGGCCTCAATGGCCAAAAGAGAACCGAAGATGTCTCCTACATAGGCGGAATATCGGGACCAGTTGGTTCCGAATTGAAATTCAAGGGTAATTCCCGTTACGACCCCCAGTGCAAAATTAATGAGGAACAGCTTACCCCAGAATTTTGTCATGCGCAGGTACGTTTCATCTCCGGTTTTGACATATTTGGTTTCCATGTAAGCGACCAAAACGGATAAACCGAGCGTAAAGGGAACAAACAAAAAATGAAACAAGGTTGCGGTCGCAAACTGTAGACGCGAAAGCAATACCACATCCATTAGGATCTCCTTTGCTTTAACGAACCCAATTTATTTTTTCTTGTCAACTTGGAGATGCTTGGGAAGCCGATCCATCCAGCTTGCACTGCGTAAAGTCTATCTGTTCTTTGCACCCGTCGCATACATGGGTTTTGTCAAACTCGTCCGAAAAAATTTCCACTTCTTGCCCACAATTCGGGCATTTGCAGACAAATGATTTTAAAGACTTAAAATTTTGAAACCCCGGGCAATGTTGCGGTGTAGACATAATATTCCTCCTTTAACTAAGATTTAAGTTATAGCATCTTTGCAATTTCACGGCCATAGTCCTGGGCCATCTGGGTCCCTCCTCCCAGCGAACTCGCTTTAAGCCTCAACGGGTCCCCGACCATGTTCATGTTGAAAATATGCTTCATGGTATTGTAAATACGGTCCGGCGCTTCTCCACTCCAGCCGAATGCACCAAAGGCCCCGCCAACTTTTCCTTCAAGTCCGGCTTTTTCGGCAAGAAAAAGCATGGTTTTCATCCCCTGAAGCATATCTCCGTGATAGGTGGCGGATCCAAACACAAGGGCATCATAGCCTTGAAGGTCGCTCTCTTTTTTTATCGCATCGACTTTTACCACATTTGCTTCATGACCGGAAAAACGAATCCCTTCGGCAATGAGTTCGCCGATCCTAAACGTCTCCCCGGTGCGTGTCGCATACGCAATCAATACTTTAGCCATTATAAATTCTCCTTGGACATCAGGTCATTTTATTAGATTCGCTTGTCAGTTCCCTCAAATTCACAATCCGGCGTATAGCAGGTATTGTCCAGAAATTCGCATTTTTCTTTGCAGGAAGGGCACTGATCCGGCGGCACATCCGCTTCAAGCGCGTACCCGCACTTTGAACATTTCCAGCTTGTCATAAGACTACCTCCTTCAAAAAGTGATAAGTTTCAAAAACGCAAGTGTTATAAAAACGTAATCCTCCTTACCTTGTCTCAACGGACATACCCGGGGCCTGTCGCGAAGCCAGTTCTCGATCCATCATAAAAAGACCTTGCCGGGCATCACCCAACAGCCTAAGTTGCTCCAGGACACTTCCGACGCTTTCTTCTTCTTCCACCTGCTCGGTCACGAACCACTGAAGAAATATCTGTGTTGCGTGATCACGGTCTTCCATTGCAATCTCAACAAGTTCATTGATAAGACCGGTCACTTTTTGCTCATGCTGCAACGTATCTTCAAACACGGCCAACGGAGAATCCCAATCCGTGGGAGGTGCATCAATCGCAGTGAGAAAGACTCTTCCGCCACGTTGATTGATAAAATCATAAAACTTCATGGCATGCATCAATTCCTCCTGCGCTTGTGCATACATCCAGTTGGCAAATCCATCAAGATTGACGGATTTAAAATAGGCATTCATCGACAAATACAGATAAGACGAATAGATTTCGGCGTTCAACTGCCCGTTGAGGGCTTTTTGTATTCTATCGGATAGCATTGGCATTATCCTTTCCACAAACCATGGATGTTGCAATATTCTCTGGCGATAATATGGCCTCCTTTTACATCAAATGTGGCCTCAGGGGCTTGTCCGGGATTAAGAAACTGCCGGTAGGCCTTACCGTCTTCGATAATTTCCACCCATTCAATATAATGATTTTCTTCCATGGGATGCGGGACGTCTCCGACTTTCACTATTATACCCCCCGCAATTTTTTCAACTACCGGCACATGTTTCTCTTTGGCGGCATCCACCGTATTCTCTACTTGCAGGGTCATCGGCTGTCCGCAGCACACCAACTCCCCTTCGCCGCCATGGATCACCTCCACGATATTTCCACAAATTTCACATTTATAAACCTCAAGTTTTTTCGCCATCAAAATTCCTCCCTTTGATTTTTTAAGCGCTCAGGGTATTTTTCTTCAAAACCCTTTTAACATTAAAAGCATCTCAGGCATGATTCAAATTTTTTACCAATTTTCCCCAAGCAGTTCAAAATGTGCCTGGGGATGGGCACAGGCCGCACAGGATGTTGGGGCTTCGGTTCCTTCATGAAGGTAACCGCAATTTCGACATCTCCAAATTACGGTTTCATCCCTTTTGAACACCCTTCCGGCATCAATATTGTCGGCAAGGTCGACATACCGTTTTTCGTGCTGTTTTTCGGCCACTGAAATCGCCTCAAATACAGCTGCGATCGCCCCAAAACCCTCCTCGCGGGCAACTTTGGCAAAACCCGGATACATTTCGGTATGTTCATAATGTTCTCCTGCCGCGGCAGCTTTCAAGTTTTCTAAAGTCGTTCCAATCATGCCGGCAGGAAATGCGGCAGCCACTTCAGCCTCCCCGCCCTCTAAAAATTTAAAAAACCGCTTGGCATGCTCCTTCTCCTGGTTGGCGGTTTCGGTGAAAATATCGGATATCTGAACATACCCTTCCTTTTTAGCCTGGCTGGCAAAATAAGTATAACGATTTCTTGCCTGCGCCTCACCCGCAAAGGCAGTTAAAAGATTTTTTTCAGTCTGAGTCCCTTTTAACGACATGTCAAAACCTCCTTATGTTTTTTTAAAAGATAATATCCAAAATCATTGTGTATCACATCTTGCAATAAACGCTCCGCCCGTCGTTTTTAGTGGTCGGTTTCCTCGTTCCACCATCCTTTTTCTATGTGTTTTAGTTTTTCCTGTTCCGCCAATTTTTTCACTTTATAAGCCGAATCCCGCAGTACACCGTAAAGAATGCCGCAGCCGTTATCTTCCCGATCAATATCGCCCTTATCGGCGACTCTGATCATTTCATCTACAAGATCCAATGTTTTTCTAATATTATGATTGCAGGGTCTCACGTATCAGGCTCTCCATAAACCCGGATCATGTTTATCAATTGTTTTTTAGTTTTTCCAGCTCGTCGACCAGGTCTTTTAAGTCGGGCCGTTTGTTGATATCAGAAACATGGGCATATCTTACAATGCCTTTCTTATCGATGATAAACAACGCCCTCTCGGCGACACCGTCGGAACGAAGCACACCGAACATACTCGCCACTTTGCCATGGGGCCAAAAATCGGAAAGAACCCGAAACCATAGATCTCCCATCTGATTGGTCCAGGCATAAAGCGTTGGAATGTTGTCCACCGTAATTCCCAAAAGCGTTGCATTATTCTTGTCGAAAATCGCTTTCGCCAGATTATATCCCGGCCATTGATCCGAACACACCGGTGTCCAGGCAGCCGGTACGAAAGAAATGACAACATTTTTCTTGCCTTTAAATTGACTCAAAGAAATTATTTCCCCGGATAATGAAGGAAGCGCAAAATCAGGCGCTTTCTCTCCGACCCTAATTTTCAGTGTACTGTCTGTGGGTTTTAAATGTCCGGGATTATAAATATTGTTTTTAAACGCCTCAGACAGGCCAAAGGCATAACTTCCCGTGAAAATAAGAATGAAAAGTACTAAAGCAGTCTTAAAGCATTTGTTCACCGCCAATTCCTCCTTTTAAAATCCGGCCTTATCTATAATTAAATCCAAAAATTTTGACGCATTTTTTATTTCGCCGCGTTTTGAGTAGAAAATATGGTGAGTGCCGTCTTTTTTGATCCTGATGCCGATAAAATAGGGTGTTCTCACCTCTCCGAGCTTTTTGTGGATGGTAAAATCAGCGTCTGAAAAAAGCGGAAAATGGATATTGTAG
>JARRRC010000117.1:0-10821 GCA_037381105.1 Desulfobacterales bacterium | reverse complement strand
ACTCTGGACAATATTCTTGAAAAAAATGAGATCCTTAAAGGTCAAATGAAAGGGAATTTTAATGCACATGTGTTTCTGGATCACCCCTTGAGCTCAAAATTTCAAGGTGAACTCCAGGCAAAAAATCTTATTTTTTCCGAAAAAACTATCCCATCGTTCGTCATCAACGACCTGTCCCTGACAGCAAAAAAGGATATTGTACAAGTGGATTCAGCCATATTGGAATACGCGGACAACCTGTTCGATCTTAAAGGAAAGCTGAACTTATCGGCCGCCGTACCCAAAGTAAACATGAGACTTTATTCAAATGCTTTAAGCCTCGATCCGCTAAAGCAGGCTCTGGATAAAAACATTAAAAACACAGAGCATCAGAGCGCCGAAAAATCATGGACGATTCCGGTTCGAGGCAGCTTGAACGTAATCACCGAAAATTTAATTTATAAAGGGTTTACCTGGCATCCCTTTGAAGCCGATGTTCGTTTTAATGATAAATCCGTAACGGCTTCCATTACCGATGCCAATATATGCGGTATCACAACCTTAGGAATGATGAAAATAACGCCCAAGGGAGCGACCATCGATATAAAACCCTCCGCCCAGAATCAAGAACTCAATCCCAGTATCCAATGCCTAATTGATAAATCCGCAAAAATAGTGGGAGACTTTAATTTAAAGGGTAACATTAAAGCGAATGCAACCGTTAAAACATTGATGCAGAATGTTAATGGAGATCTAACGTTTTATGCCCCCAAGGGCCGTTGTTATTCGGGCAGGGATTTCAGAACATTGATAAAAATTTTCAGTCTCTTAAATGTTACCGACATATTCAAAGGAAAACTTCCGGACATCAAAACCAAAGGATTTGCCTATGACTCCGTCCGCGCAAAGGCCGATATTCAAAACAGCAAAATAGTGTTAAAAGAAATGATTGTCGACGGCAACTCAATGAACATCGTGTGCCAGGGATATGTTGATTTGGCCAATAAACAAATGGATGTAACGGCCCTGATTGCACCTTTGAAAACCATCGACTATTTCATTAAAAAGACCCCGATAATTAGAGATATTCTTGGAGGATCTCTCATCTCTATCCCCGTTGGAATAAAAGGGCCCATTGACAATCCGAATGTCACTCCCATCCCGCCTTCTGCGGTGGGATCGGGATTATTGGGGATTGTTAAAAGAACGCTTCAGCTTCCGGTGAAAATAATTCAACCCGTCTCTCCCAAATGAAGCAATCTATTTTTAAAAACATAAACGCTTGCCTGACTTTAAATTTCCATTGAAAAACCTGCTAAACTTTTCTATTGTGCAATAACATGGATTGACACTAATTAGCTCCGATCAAGGCCAAAAAGATGAAAATTAATCCCCTTGTCAATCGGACGTTTTAACGATACTGGATATAATATAATAAATTATAATATCGTTATGTTATCGACGAAAGGAGACTTTAAAAATGAAAAGACGCGTCATCGTTATTTTAGCCATCATTGCCATTATCGCCGCCCTTGTCTCCCCTGTCGGAGCGACAGGACCCGTTAAACAACAGTTGCTTGTAGACCAGGCGAGAATTACTTTTAAAAGTTTTATGATCGATAAAAATATGGCCTGGTTCCGTCAGCACATGCATGAAGCCAAAGGGTTTTTAATCATTCCGGATTTGCTTCAAGGTGCCTGGTTTATCGGCGGCTCCGGAGGACGCGGCGTACTTGTGGTTAAAGATAAAAATACTAACGACTGGAGCCAGCCTGTTTTTTATACGATCGGATCGTTGAGTTTGGGCATCCAGTTCGGCGGCGAAAAATCGGAGATTATCATGATGGTTCGTACCCAAAAAGGATTGGAGAGGCTCTACTCATCTTCTTTTAAGTTCGGCGGCGACGCCTCCATCGCCGCAGGTCCTGTGGGCGGCGGTGCCGAAGCCGATGTCATGACGGATTTTGTTTCGTTCGTGCGGTCAAAAGGGGCTTTTGCCGGTATCTCGATGGAAGGTGCCATTGTAAAAGTGAATTACGATTGGAATGAAGCGTATTATGGTAAAAAAGTCAGTCCTATCGGCATTATCAAACAAAAATTGGTCAGCAACCCCGGGTCTGCTGAATTGATAGATACGATTCGGGACGCAATGAAATAACCCCATGTTGTCAACACTGTGACTTAGGTGCCTATTATGGTTAGAACTGAAATATCACTATTTTTAAAAAACGTCCCCGGTGAACTGGGGAGACTGGCATCGCTGTTTTCAAGCGAAAGCATCAACATCGACGCCCTCACCATTCAGGATGCTTCCAGTTATGTCCAGAACCTCTTTGAAGCCAGGGGAAAATCACTCAAAAGGATCGCTTCGGTAGCCAGCTACAATTCCATGCGAAAAGATTCGGCACAGTTTGCATTGATTCGCATGCTTGTCGACCATACCGACAAGGCTATAGATCTCTTGTCAAAAAACGATTATCTTTTCGATATCATGCCGGTAATGACCCTTGAGCTTGAAAACAGACCGGGTTCCCTTGCTGCCGTAGCCAATAAATTCGGGGAAGAAGGTATCAATATCAATTATGTTTACGGAACGGTTTCATCCCCTGACGAAAAGTGTCTTTTTGTCTTTTGCCCGGAAGATATCGATCTTGCTGCAAAAATTTTTCAAGATACTTGATATTGTCGATCCTTAAAAAAAGTCTTTTGCCGGCAAAATCTAATCATTTGGGGATCCAGCGTGCCAAACGGTGATGGGTAAAAAATAAGACCTTTGATCGATACGGCTTCTATTTTTTGGATCTATAACCAGCGCCTTGTGTCATCGTCATCATCGTCGTCGTATGTCTCGTCGTCATCCTCGTCATAGTCGTCATATAAAATCTCATCATCGTCTTCGTCGTCGTCGGATTCGAGAACCTCGTATCTTGTAACGGTGATTCGCTGTGTTCCGTCGCCATCTTTTGTTACGAATCCGGTCACTTCGACATCCATATCGACCTCTTGAGAAAGTCTCTTACCCTGTTTGTTGGGTTCCACAAGGTAGTCGTCGTCGTCCGTTGCGATAATCAGTCCGGTGCCCTCGTCTTCTTCATACTCTTCAACAACACCGACGATGGTGATCTGTTTTCCTGCATGTTTTGCCTTTTTCATATGATCTCCTTTTGTTCAAAATGAAATCTTTAAACATCCTGCAAAGTCATCGAACAGGATTGCACAACGGGTGCTAGCATTCATCGTGCCATAAATATAACGATCTGAAATTATTACTCTTAAAAATTATTCAATTAAGGAAAAAGAACTTTTTATTCCGAATTTAGGACAAAAAAGAAAAGCAACCGATCGAACGCTGTGATGGAAGGAGGCTTAACTGATTGAAAGGACTTTATAAGTGAAAGGAAAAGAATCCTAATATCCGCTTTATATGATGATCTGAACTCCGGGTTCTGAATCAAATGGAAAGCATAACGCCGGGAGATGTCCGATTTTTACGATCCGTGATGCGGCCGGCGTTTGTCCTTGAGGATGTGATTGGAAATCACCACTCTCTGAATCTCGGAAGTTCCTTCATAGATGGTAAACACGCGCGCATCTCTATAAAAACGTTCAACCGGGTAGTCTTTGATAAATCCATATCCGCCGTGCATTTGAAGCGCTTTTGCCGTTATCCGGTTGACCATCTCCGAAGCAAACAGTTTGGCCATGGAAGCCTGGGTGGTAAATTTTTCACCCCTGTCTTTCATGGCTGCGGCGGAAAGCATCAATTGGCGGGCTGCCGCTATTTCCGTTGCCATATCCGCCAGGATCCATCGCAGTCCCTGGAATTTTGAAATCGGTTGCCCGAACTGCTCCCTGTTTTTGGCATACTTAACGGCCGCGTCAAATGCCGCCTGCGCAACCCCCACCGACTGGGCCGCAATACCGATACGCCCGCCGTCCAGGGCTTTCATGGCGATTTTAAATCCATCTCCCTCTTCTCCCAACAAATTTTCCACAGGAACCTTGCAATTGTTAAATATCAAATCCGTCGTGTCGGAAGCCCGAAGCCCCATTTTATCTTCTTCGTGACCCACGATAAATCCGGGCGTGTTTTTCTCAACAACAAATGCACTGATCCCGTGGTGACGCTTTGCTTCATCGGTAACGGCGGTTACAATCACCAGCCCGGCATTTTTGCCCGATGTAATAAACCGTTTTGTTCCATTGATAATATATTCATTTCCCTTTCGCACCGCTGTTGTCGACTGTCTTACCGGATCGGATCCCGCGTGGGGTTCGGTCATGGCAAACGCGCCGATAATATTTCCTGATGCAAGGGACTTTAAAAATCTTTCCTTCTGGTTCTCGGTCCCAAGACGGTAAATGCTTTCACAAACAATGGAATTATGAACCGACATCACGACCGCGGTTGAAGCACAGGAGTAGGCAATTTCAGAGAGTGCCAGAACATAGCTTACAGAGTCGGCCCCGGACCCTTCGTACTCATACGGAACCATCATCCCCATCAGTCCCAATTCTCCCATCTTCTGTAAATTTTCGGACGGAAATTCTTTGGTTCGATCCCGTTCCGCAGCGGTTTGAGCCACTACTTTTCTCGAAAACTCCCGAGCCATGGTCTGAATCATGATCTGCTCATCGGTCAGTGCAAAAGACATGGATTGCTCCTCCTCAAGTAATTTCTCCAAAACCATGGAGGTCATTGGTGATAAAATATAAAAGATATGAATTACCTGAGTATGCTCTTATGAAAATGAAAAGTTTCCCTCTCAATTTCTAAGGTCCATAGATGACAACAATAAGTTCTGCTTTTTCATCTCCGATATTCCTTAGCTTGTGACGAATCCCGGAGTTAAAGTGAAGCGAATCTCCTTCATCGAGTGTGTTCACATGATCTCCGACGATCACCTCGATCTTTCCGGCCAGCACATAAACAAATTCTTCCCCTTCGTGCTGATATCCCACGCCTTTGTGATCTGTCATGGGATCGATGGAAACCTTGAACGCTTTTAAATGCTTATTTTCAGCTCCGGGCGTAAGGGTCGTATATGCATAATTTTCGGTGCGCTTGGTGTATGCTTTAATACGATTTCTCAAGCTTGATTCCTGTTCTTTCAGGAAAAAGCCGGAATCGATCTCCAGTGCCCGCGCAATCTGTAGGAGCGCTCCCACCGGCGGAATTTTTTTACCGCTTTCCACTTTTTTCAAGTAATCGATTGAAAACCCGGTTTCATTGGCAACACGCTCGAGGGACTTCTTCTTTTTTAATCTCTCCTGCCTGATTTTCTTCCCTACCGGAACAACGGTTCCGGTCTTCTTGGCGGCCATGGCACCTCCTTAGTACAGTATTCTTAAATACCAATAATGTATTTATGACTTGATTTATCCATTAAATGAGCATGAACGCAAAAGTTTAAAGTGCCTAAAGTTAAGGCATTCTGCCAATGATAGGATAACAGCAGAGCGAAGCGACTCCTTTCTTCAAACTTTAGCTCACTTTAAACTTTAGATCATTTTAGCTCACTTCAAACGTCAAACTTTTGGGCACCGGATTATTCAGGAAAGTTATCCTGATTAAAATATGATACTGTATTTATCAATTAGAACACTTAGTTTAGGATCTATTTGTATTCATAAAACCCCCTCCCTGTCTTCCTCCCCAGCCACCCAGCCTCCACATATTTTTTAAGCAAGGGACAGGGGCGATATTTTGAATCTTTAAATCCGTCGAAAAGCGTATCCATGATTGCAAGACAAGTATCCAGGCCGATGAGATCCGCCAGTGCCAATGGTCCCATGGGATGGTTCGCACCCAGCTTCATGACGGTATCGATATCTTCCCGGGAGCCCACACCATGATACAGGCAAAATACCGCTTCATTGATCATGGGCATGAGAATTCGATTGATGATAAAACCGGGAAAATCATTTGCCTTGGCCGGTGTTTTACCGAGCTTTAAAGCCAGATGCCAAATGATGTTAAATGTCTCATCCGATGTTTCCAGTCCCCGTATTATTTCAATCAGTTTCATCACCGGAACCGGATTCATAAAATGCATCCCGATAATTTTATGCGGACGTTTTGTATGGGATGCAATCCGCCCGATGGGAATGGAAGACGTATTGGTTGCCAGAATTACATGGGGTTCGCAGATTTGATCCAGTTCCTTAAATATCTGAATCTTGATCGATGGATTCTCGGTGGCCGCCTCCACAATCACATCCGCAGATCCCATCTCCTTGATGTCCACGCCGGTTCTGATCCTTTCCAAGGCGGTATTCATTTGTTCATCTGTCATTTGGCCTTTGTCAACGCCTCGCTTTAAATTTTTCCTTATAACCTCAAAACCACCCTCGACAAATTCAGTCTTGATGTCGTTCATGACGACCTCGAAGCCGCTCACGGCAGCGACCTGAGCAATACCGTTTCCCATCTGACCTGCACCCACAACACCGAATGTTTTGATATTCATATCCGTCTCCTTATCTTTTCACCACCAAGGCAACTCCTTCGCCGCCCCCGAGACACAGGGAAGCAACCCCGATCTTATTTTGCCGCCGCACCATTTCATACAACAGGGTCACCAGCACCCTGCACCCGCTGGCGCCGATGGGATGCCCCAGCGCGACGCTTCCGCCGTTCACATTCACCTTATCATGATCCAGGCCAAGTTCTTTCAGCACTGCCNNNGAACCGCTGAATGCCTCGTTGATCTCGAAAAGATCAATGTCTTTTATGGAAATACCTTCCTTTTTGAGACATTTGGGAATGACCCAGATCGGTGCGACGAGAAGGTATTTCAAATCCATACCAAAAGAGGCCTGGGCCCCGATGGTTGCCATGATCCGGCATCCCAGCGCCTTTGCTTTTTCTCTGGACATGACCACCACCGCGGCAGCACCGTCGCTGATAATGGACGAATTGCCGGCAGTGCCCCTTCCATCCTTTTGAAATGCCGGTTTCATTTTTGAAAGGGCCTCAAACGTCGTCTCCCGAGGGCATTCATCTTGGTCAAAAATAACCGGATCACCCTTTCGACCGGGAGTTTCAACCGGAACGATTTCGTCTTTGAAGCGGCCGGTACGGATGGCTTCAAGGGCACGGCGGTAAGATTCAGCAGCATATACATCCTGGTCTTTGCGGCTGATATTGTATTTTTCCGAACACAGCTCATTGGAAACGCCCATGTGGAAATCATTGACAATATCCCAAAGGCCGTCATGAACCATGTGATCTTCAATTTTTCCCGGCCCCATTCGATATCCGAAACGCGCTTTTTCAAGATAATACGGGGCCATGCTCATATTTTCCATGCCTCCGGCGACAACCACCTCGGCATCACCCACCTGAATCGCCTGAGCAGCCAACATGACTGTTTTTAATGCCGAGCCGCAAACCTTATTCACGGTGATACATTCAACCTCAAAAGGCATGTCAGCTTTTATGGCCGCCTGCCTGGCGGGATTCTGTCCATAACCGCACGGAAGCACCATCCCCATAATCACTTCATTGACGTCTGCTTTTTTTATACCGGCCCGTTGAACCGCCGCCTCAATGACAACGGCACCCAATTGGGTAGCGCCCACATTCGCCAAAGAACCGTTGAAACTGCCCAATGGCGTTCTCACCGCACTGACGATCACTGCTTCTTGCATTTTATTTATACCCTTTCCTTTTTATTACGAACGTCGATTTCCATCCTATAGAAATTGAAAAATACGTAAAATTTAAATGCCTAAAATGATCTAAAGTGCCTAAAATGTGTAAAGTTAAGGTATTCTATCAATCTTATTTATTTTTTTCCGATTGAGGTAAAGATTGCAAGTAATTCACTACATTCATCATATTCTTCTTTGATTTTATCCCAAGCTAACCAACCTGTCTCAACAATTACTTCTAACCAGAATTGCGTCTCACTTGCTTCACTTTCACAGATTTTGATCTTATTTTTAAAATCTGCTCTGCTTCTTGATCTGTTGGCCTCTCGATAGTTGGCGCCAATGGAAGTACCAGATTTTGTAATTTGATTTCTTACGACTATTCCTTCTGGAGAATTAGGCAATTGTATTGATAAACGAATTATTTGTACCGCAAATTTCAGAGTGCGTTTTTCCAAATTTTTTGCAAACTGCTTACGTTCCATGTTTTGCTTGTGTTGTTGCGGATATCACTTAAAAAACTTTAGACACCCTAAACACTTTTAACACTTTTGGCACTTTAGATCATTTTAGGCATTTTAGGCATTTTATCGTTACATGTTTCGTCGATACTTACCCCCCACGTCATACAGTGCCTGGGTAATCTGGCCCAGGGTGCACACCTTGACGGTCTCCATCAGTTCTTCAAAAATGTTTTCTCCGGACAGGGCAACGCGCTGCAGACGCTGCAATGCATTATCCGACGCGTTTTTATGTCGTTTCTTGAATGCCGAAAGACGATTCAGCTGCGATTTCTTTTCGGCTTCCGTGGCCCTGGCCAATTCGATGTATTCGGTTAATTGTTCCAAATCGGCATCCGGATCCCGGAAAGTATTGACGCCGATGATAGGCAATTCACCGGTATGTTTTAAATTTTCATAGTACAAGGATTCTTCCTGAATTTTGCTCCGTTGATAACCGGTCTCCATGGCGCCCAGGACGCCTCCGCGTTCGGTGATCCTGTCGAATTCCGAGAGGACCGCTTCCTCAACCAGCCGTGTCAGCTCCTCGACAACAAAGCTGCCTTGATTCAAATTTTCGTTTTTTGCAATACCCCATTCCCGGTTGATAATGAGCTGAATGGCCAAAGCACGTCTGACCGATTCATGGCTCGGCGTGGTAATGGCTTCGTCAAAGGCATTGGTGTGCAAACTGTTGCAATTGTCATAAATCGCACAAAGCGCCTGAAGCGTGGTCCGGATATCGTTAAGCTGGATGTCCTGGCTGTGCAAAGAACGGCCCGATGTCTGGATATGATATTTCAGCATCTGAGACCGGGCGGAACCGCCGTATTTATGCTTCAAGGCAATCGACCAGATGCGCCTGGCCACCCTCCCGATGACGGTGTATTCCGGATCCATGCCGTTGGAAAAGAAAAAGGACAAATTGGGTGCAAAACTGTCAATGGGCATCCCCCGGGACAGATAATACTCGACATATGTAAAGCCATTGGCCAGTGTTAAGGCCAGTTGAGTAATTGGATTGGCTCCGGCTTCGGCAATATGATATCCTGATATGGAAACCGAATAGAAATTTCGAACGTTGTTCTCGATGAAGTATTCCTGAATATCTCCCATCATTTTCAGCGCAAATTCAATGGAAAAAATACAGGTGTTCTGCCCCTGATCTTCTTTTAAAATATCCGCTTGAACCGTTCCGCGCACATTGGACAGGGCTCTGGATCGAATATCGTTGTATTCTTTTTCCGAAGGTTCTCTTCCTTTCTGTGTCTTAAATGCGTCAACTTGCTGATCAACAGCGGTATTCAGAAACATGGCGAGCAGGATGGGAGCAGGACCGTTGATGGTCATGGAAACAGACGTATCGGGTGCGCACAAATTAAAGCCGTCATAGAGCACCTTCACATCGTCTATGGTGCATATGCTGACGCCGGAAGTACCGACTTTGCCGTAAATATCCGGCCTTATGTCCGGATCGCACCCGTACAGCGTAACGGAATCGAATGCCGTTGACAGCCGTTTGGCTTTGGCGTCGGCGGATAAAAGCTTGAATCGTCGGTTGGTCCTTGCCGGATCCCCTTCTCCCGCGAACATGCGGGTAGGATCTTCATCGACCCGTCTTAACGGAAACACGCCGGCGGTATATGGAAAATATCCTGAAACATTTTCTTCCCTCAACCAGGTATAAATCTCTCCGGGATCCTTAAATTTAGGAAGTGCAATTTTCGGAATTCGGGTATGAGCCAGCGACGTTGTATAAAGGGGAACTCTGATATTCCGATCTCTCACCTGATATTCCAGGTTATCCTTGGTATACGTCTTTTTGATCTTTTCCCAGTCATCAAGCAGACCGATCGTTTCCGGATAAAGGGCCCCTTCAGCCTTTTTTATTTCCTTTTTAAGACGACTTAAAACCTGTGATGTATCGTCTTTGAGAGGATCTGCGCCCAACGCTTTTGCGGACTCCTTCAGGTGCCAGACTTTCCGCACTTCATCCGCCTGTTCTTGTGTTTCTTGATGATAGTTTCTAAGGGTATCGGCAATTTCGGAAAGATAACGGATCTTATCCGGTGGAATAATAATCGTTTTGGACGTCGATGTCTTTGTAAGGCATCTTGTGAGATTCGAATCAAAAACAACGCCTGTTTTCTCCGATAAGGCATCAATAATTCCATGATACAAAGCCGTGACCCCATCGTCGTTGAATTTGGAAGCAATGGTTCCGTAAACAGGCATTTCCCTGAGTGGCTTATCCCATTCTTTCCGATTGCGCTGCACCTGCTTACGCACGTCTCGAACCGCATCTTCACCGCCTCGCTTTTCATATTTGTTCACGACAACAAGATGCGCAAAATCAAGCATGTCTATTTTTTCAAGTTGGGTGGCGGCTCCGAATTCACTGGTCATCACATAGATCGATAAATCAACAAGATCAATAATACTCGAATCCCCCTGTCCGATCCCGGCGGTTTCGGCAATCACAAGGTCGAAGCCCGCAGCTTTGGCTACTTCTATGGTATCGGCAAGGGCATGGGGGATTTCCGTCCGTGACCCCCGTGTTGCAAGACTCCGCATGTAAACCCTTGGGTTTTCGATGGCATTCATGCGGATTCTGTCGCCCAAAAGAGCACCGCCGGTTTTGCGGCGGGATGGATCGCTGCTGATGACCGCCAGTTTTAGATGTTTA
>JARRRC010000116.1:0-9186 GCA_037381105.1 Desulfobacterales bacterium | reverse complement strand
GGTTCACGACTCTTCGAATTCGATTTCCCTTAAACCGAAAAAGATTAAGCAATCCCTTAAGAAAAAGACATTTAAAACCGACAGAGTGGTCAAAAACGCCATCAGCAGGATTAAAAAAGAAGTCGAAGAATCGAGACCCGACCAAATCAAAAAGGCCCTCGCCCGCATTAAAGACGAGGTGGAAAAAGAAGGGCCCAGGGATCTTGATAAACCGGGGACTTCAAAAGGTCCCCAGGTTCCGGGCGATGCCGACACCGATAGCAAAAAAGTTCTTGAGCTGATTGATATATATCGAATCGAAGTTGCATATCGGATTCAAAAAAATTGGGCGTTTTCCGAACAGTTGGCCGGAGGACGGACCGACCTTGAGGCCTGGGTTGCCATTAAAATCGCAAGAAATGGAGAAATAAAAGACATTTGGTTCGATAAACGTTCCGGAAACGATTATTTTGATGAAGCGGCAAAAAAAGCCATTATGAAGTCAAATCCGCTTCCTCCGCTTCCGAATGGGTATATGCGTCCCTATTGTGAGGCCGGTTTTCACTTTACACCTTTAGGTCTTGGCAAGTAATTTGGTGTCTATAAAACGGTTTTCCAGGCAGATCATCCCGATTTTTTTCCGGTTAAGGAGTTTGTATTGCTATGAGAAATTATTGGATTAAACTTTTTTATCTGACAATAACACTAATTTTTTTGATTGCCCCTCCCCTATATTCCGCCGGGTATGATTATATCGATATCACCCATCCTTTTTTAAGAAAAATTCCGATTGCCGTCCCCTTTTTTAAAACCATTTCAGCAGGTTCCACAACCGATCAATTATCGAAAAAAGCGTCGGATCTCCTGGCCGAAACATTAGAGTTTACCGGATATTTCAAAATACTTAATCGGGAAGCTTTTCTTGTCGGACCCCAAACCGACACCGCCTTTGCCAATGTCAATTTTCACAACTGGACCAGTATCGGTGCGGAGCTTCTGGTTACCGGAGGCGTGCTGGTCGAAAACCATGTGATGGAAATAGAACTTCGACTCTATGATACATTCAAGGAAAAGCTGCTGGTAGGCAAGAGATACAAGGGATTGATCGACGATCAGCGAAAAATTATCCGTCGGTTCTGTAGCGAGGTGATCTACAGTCTTACCGGGGTTCGGAGTATTTTTAACACTGAAATTGCCTTTGTTTCAACGAGCTCCGGAACGAAAGAAATTTATATCTGCGATTTTGACGGATACAACCCTAAGAGAGTGACTTATTCCAATAATATTACCCTTTCACCCGCATGGTCATCGGACGGGAAATGGATCGCTTATACGTCCTATGCTAAAGGCAAACCCGATCTATACATAAAAAATTTAAAAGAAAAGCGCGGCACCATGGTTTCGAAACAAGGTGTGAACATAACACCTGCATGGCGTCCAAATCAATTTGACCTGGCGGCAACGCTTTCGTTTTCTGGTGACCCGGAAATTTATTTATTGACCGGGACCGGGAAAATTATTAAAAGATTGACCTATAATAAAGGCATCGACGTATCGCCTGCGTGGTCTCCGGACGGCAAAAAGATGGCCTTTGTTTCAAAACGATCCGGAACGCCGCAAATATACATTAAAAATTTGGACTCCGGTCAGGTCAACAGATTAACGTTTCATGGGAACTATAATACGCAGCCCAGTTGGTCTCCCAAAGGAGATAAATTATTATATTCCGGCATGGAAAATGGTCTAAACAATATTTTCCTGATCGGAATCGACGGCCAGGGACCGATTCAGTTGACGCACAATCAGGGGGACAACGAGTCACCGGCATGGTCACCGGATGGAAATCTTATCGTTTTCAGTTCAACCCGGGAAGGACCTTCCAAGATCTATGTGATGACAAGCTATGGAACCGATCAACGACGGTTACTCGATTTGAAGGGCCAGCAAACCGAACCGGCATGGTCGCCAAGAATGACGGATAATTAAACATTATGGTTTAGATTTTTTATCTATGAAGGCACAAATTTTACCATCCAGCGATTAAAAGGAGGCAAAAATGCGAAAAAAATTATGGATCGTTTTGGCGCTGTCACTTGTTATTCCCGCGTTGTTGTTCACGGCTTCATGTGCAAAGAAGGCGGTAAAGGAAGAAACCATGGCCTCTCAGCAGGAAGATGAAGCGGCGATGAAAGCAAGAGAAGCTGCTGAAAAAGCTAAACAAGAAGAAATGGCGAAACAGCGGGAAATTGAAGAACAAAGACTAAAAGATGAAGCCATGATGAAACAAGAGGCGATGGACGCCTTTATAAACGAGGATATCCATTTTGACTTTGACAGTTCCGCCTTAACTCCTGAGGCACAAGATATTTTAAAGAAAAAAGCCCAGTGGCTCCAGGACAATCCAGGGAAAACGGCAACCATAGAAGGATTTTGTGATGAACGCGGCACCAATGCGTATAACCTTGCACTGGGTGACCGACGTGCGGAAAGCGCCAAAAAATTTCTGGTCGACCTGGGTATTTCACCGTCACGTTTAACCACCATCAGCTACGGCGAGGAACGCCCGGTCGATCCCGGCCATAATGAAGAAGCCTGGGCCAAAAACAGGCGCTGTCACTTTATCATAAATTAACTTAACACTCCGCGACGTCAGAAACGGCGTCAGCGGACAAGCTTTAACATCATTTGCCATAAACCCCAACAGGGATATTGGGATATTCGCAATATCCCAATATCCAGTAAAAGGGGAAATACCCCCAAGCTCGTTACTGCCATGAACAAAAGCATATGTATTATCTTGACGGCGATGATCCTTTTGAGCGGATGCGCACTTCAGCGAGATGTAGTGACGCTGGATGATCGTCTGGCTCAGGCGGAAAAGCGCTATTCAGAAGCGGAACTTAAAAATAAAAAGCTGGAAGCAAAACTGGATGAGTACCGGAATACCACCGAACAGTACGATAAAGATCTTAGAACCAGAACCGCCGGCCAAAACGCAGACATTGATCAACTCGAGGAAGAAATCCGATTATTGAGAGGAAAACTCGAAGAAACAGACTATTTATTAAAACAGAAAACAAAGGCATTTGAAGAATTATCTGAAAAAAGAGAAATAAAACTGGAAGCCATTGATAAGGCCGCAAATTCAAATAAAGACCGTATCGCACGGATTGAGCAGTACCTGAATTTTGATTCGGCAACATCTGATCAGAAAAAGAAGCGACCGTCGGAAACAACATACGGAAAACCGGTCAAACATAAACTTTCAGAAGATGAAGCCTACCAGTCCGCAAAACAAGCGTATGACAAAGGTGATTTTAGCGCCGCACGTGAAGAATTTCAAAAATTTTTAAAAGAATATCCCAAGTCGACGAATGCCGATAACGCCCAATTCTGGATCGGTGAAACCTACTATCGTGAAAAATGGTATGAGAAAGCCATCCTGGAATACCAGAAGGTTATCGAAAAATATCCAAAAGGAAATAAAGTAACGGCTTCGCTTTTAAAACAGGGATTCGCTTTTCTGAATTTAGGAGATAAAGCAAATGCGCGTCTGATTTTATCGGAACTTATCAAAAAATATCCGAAATCAAATGAGGCAAAAATTGCCGAACGCAAATTAAAAGGAATGACGCCTTGACAGGTTCGAAATTGATATCGGATGTCGATTGCCGAATGGATGATATGAAGCATTGGTGCGGCACTCCTTTGATGCTTTCCGGCGCCACGAATTCAGGAAAAAACGTGGTATGATAAAAGTTGTCGGCATAGATCCCGGATTATCTGCAACAGGTGTTGGAATTGTCAAAGGGTCAGGACTTAACATTGACGGTTTCTCATTCGGCAGTATTCAAACTCCGAAAAATCTTCCTTTACCAAGCCGCCTGAATCAAATTTATTCAAACCTTCTTAGCGTGTTGAAAGATGAAAAGCCGGACATTATGGTTGTGGAGGACGTATTTTCCATTGAAAAATTTCCAAATGCGGGGATATCTTTGGGTAAGGTCACGGGTGTCGTCCTTCTGGCAGGGTGCCGGCTGGAATTACCCGTCATTGAAATTTCGGTTCGTGAATCCAAACAGGTGTTAACCGGGAACGGCAATGCAACAAAAATACAGCTTGAAAAGGCGGTACGGCGTTTATTGAACCTAACGACGCCGATTCGGCCGTATCATGCTTCCGATGCTTTGGGCCTGGCGCTTGTAGGATTATTCCGATATAATCACAATGACATGAAGAAGGCACCATACAAGAAGAAACAAACGGAATGCAATGATCGGATACCTTGAAGGAAAACTTTTGAAAAAGAGGGATGATCGGATACTTGTTCTGGCCAATCAGGTCGGCTATGAAATTTTACTCCCTGCATTTGTCATGGATACTTTCAGGACAAATGCCGTCGGAGACCGAGTTTCCCTTTATATTTACTACCATCAGACCGAACGTCAGCCAAAACCGGTCTTGATCGGTTTTAATCTTGAAATCGAGAAAGAATTTTTTCAGTACTTTATCTCTGTAGAAGCCATCGGTGTTTTAAAAGCGGTAAAAGCGCTGACGATCCCCGTTCGAGATATCGCAAGGGCTATAGAATCAAGAGATCTGAACAAACTCAAGCGCTTAAAGGGCATCGGAGATAGAACGGCACGAAAGATTATCGCCACGCTTGAAGGGAAGATGGATAAATTTGCTTTGATTCGTCCGTCTCAAATGATCGGTATCCCCATCGTAGAAGATTTGTCTCAACAAGTTCTTGATGTCCTTGTGGAACAGTTGGGATATAAGACAACGGCCGCAAAACAGATGATTATCGATGCGATGAAGCGCAACACCGCCATATCAACACCGGAAGAGCTTTTTTAAGAAGTATATCGCGGAGAAAATGCTCAAAGCTGAGCATCCTGACATAACAGGACACAAACGGACAGATCCATACCCTTGTCGTGTTGTTGGGTCGTCTTGTTGAATCGAAGCTGAAGGCGAAGTTAAAACGGGAAAACGAAAACCAACTGAATCTTTGCCCGAAGAAGTTACGGGCAATTGAAGAATGATATGCCAACACATTCTGCCGAAAAACAGGATATTCTTACAGGATCCTGCCTTCCGATGGACAAAGAGCCGGAAATCCTGTCTTTACGGCCGGATCGGTTCGAAGATTACGTCGGCCAATCCGAGGTCGTTGAAGCCCTAAAGATCGCCATTGAAGCAGCGATACAGCGGGAAGAACCGGTGGACCACATCCTTTTTCACGGCCCGCCCGGCCTTGGGAAAACCACGTTGGCTCACATTATTGCAAATGAAATGGGAGGCAATCTTACGGCAACGTCCGGCCCGTCAATTGAAAAAGGCGGAGATCTTATCGGGATTCTAACCCATTTGGAAGACAGAGATATTCTGTTCATCGATGAAATTCACAGAACGCCAAAGATTGTCGAAGAATTTTTGTATCCGGCCATGGAAGATTTTGCCGTCGATTTTGTGTTTGACAAAGGCGTGCATGCCCGAAGCCACCGGTATCGTTTGAATCGCTTTACCCTTGTTGGCGCTACCACTCGCGTCGGACTCTTATCCGCTCCTTTGCGCGACCGGTTCGGTATTTTCAGGAGTCTTGATTTTTACAATGAAGCGGATCTGGCAAAAATCATCCGGCGTTCGGCGGCTCTGCTTAAGGTCGATGTTGATGACCAAGGCGCAAAAGAACTCTCAAGTCGATCCAGAGGAACACCGCGGATCGTGAACAGACTCTTAAAGCGGGTCAGGGATTATGCCCAAGTGCGAGCGGACGGTATTATTACTAAAATGATCGTCGAAGCCGCGCTCGATTTAGAGGGTGTGGATGAAAAGGGATTGACCGATCTTGACCGCAGATATTTAAAAACCATCATCGAGTTTTATAAGGGCGGTCCGGTCGGCATTGAAGCCATTGCAGCGACCCTTCAGGAAGAAACAGATACGCTGGTGGATGTCGTTGAACCTTATCTTTTAAAAATCGGGCTTGTTACGCGAACATCTTCAGGGAGAAAGGCGTCAGAGGCAGCCTACAAGCATCTCGGATTCAGCTTTCAAAAAAGAATGTTTTAATGATTGGCGGTTTCCCAAGAAATTAAAACTTTATTATGTCGATTATTACTTTGCTGACAGACTTTGGCAACGAAGATGCTTATGTGGGTGCCATGAAAGGCGTCATCCTTTCTATCAACTCCTCTGCCCAAGTGATTGATGTGTGCCATGCTGTCGATCCTCAGGACTTGATCGAAGCGGCCTATCTCTTAAAATCCTTTTACAGATATTTTCCCAATGGCACGATACATATTGTTGTTGTCGATCCGGGTGTTGGCGGAGATCGCGCCATCGTCGCCGCTGCGTTAGAGGGCCATATTTTCCTCGCACCCGATAATGGTGTCTTAACCCTTCTCATGGATGAAAAAAATATCGATGCACTCGTTCGTGTTGAAAACCCTCATTACTTTTTAAGCCCCGTCAGTCACACTTTCCACGGCCGGGATATTTTTGCTCCCGTTGCTTCTTACCTGTCCAAAGGTGTTCATATCGATCAATTAGGTCCGCCCTTAAATCCACAACGTCTGATTCGTCTGAGTATCTCAAAGCCGTATCTTGCCGATCATAATGAGCTCATTGGAACAATCATATCCATCGACCGCTTTGGAAACTGTATTTCAAGTATTGATGAAAACCATCTCAAAGAATNAGTTGATAAAACTGTAGTTAAAGGTTTGTCGAATAGTTATGCGGACGTGGCGCCGGGGGATCCTCTTGCTGTTATCGGAAGCTTTGGTTTCCTTGAAGTTGCAATAAATTGCGGAAATGCCGGCAGCCGGTTAAACGTTTCAAAAGGCGATACCGTTACTTTAAAATTAAGGACCGGATCGAGGATCGGTTCGCGGGATTGACACCAAGACCCCTTACCGGGAGATACATTGTGAATAATATTTCAAAGGACTTTTCCATTATCGACAAAGAGTTAACCGTAGACGGCACGATACATACCCGAGGAAGGCTTATCGTTAAAGGTGTCGTGAAAGGTACGGTTACCGGGAAAAATATTGTCATCGCCGAAGAGGGATCTGTTTATGCGGATGTCAAGGTTGCGAGTATGACGATCGGCGGCACATTTGAAGGAGAGATCAGGGCCTTAAAGGAATTGATCATACTGGCAACCGGAAAATGCTCGGGTAAAGTTGTATGTAAGGATTTGGTGGTGGAAACCGGTGGAATTTTGAATGCTCAGGTCACCTGTCTTTCAGCGAAAGATACTGACATGGAAATCCAAAACGCCTTTGACCTGGATAGGATATTATAATGCTGATAAAAATTATATCCGGCGGTCAGACCGGCGCCGATCAGGCCGCCCTCGATGTTGCCATTAAACTCGGAATTCCGTACGGCGGGTGGGTACCCAAAGGTCGAAAAACCGAAGCCGGCGTTTTAGATGACAAATACCACCTCAAGGAGATGGAAACCGCAGACTATAATAAGCGCACCGAACAAAATGTCCTCGATTCCGACGGCACATTGATCATATCCCACGGAAGACTTACCGGCGGCTCTGATTATACCCGAGAAATGGCCCTTTTTCACTATCGCCCGTGGCTTCACATCGACCTGAACAAGACGAGCGCATTTCAAGCCGCCGAAAAAATCAAATCATGGATCACTGAAAATGAAATTGAAGTTTTGAATGTTGCAGGATCCAGGGCAAGCAAAGATCCGCTAATATACCAGGCGACGGTTGATATTCTGGAAACGGTTTTTTATCTGGATCTTGTCGGTGACACCATACATGCATCTTTCACACTTACCCCTAAACGCCGAGCGCAATTGAAAAAAGAAATGCTGCCCCAAACCGTTGAAGAGGCAGCGGATCGGCTTCTGTCAAAACTGTCTTTAAGAGATAAAACCATGATCGCAAATATCCCTAAAGACCAATTAACGGATCTTTACCAATCCCTTGAAACGGACATGCGAAATGAGGTCGCTTTGTGGCTGACCGGCGAGTCATTACTGGAATCCTGCCGTTCGACAACCGGCGATGATCATTTGAGTGCTTACGGCGCTTCTTTTGTGATCGTCAGAACATTATGGGAAAAGCTGCAAAAGACCAATGTGCTGAAAATTGTAAGATAACTTAAAGATGATTCGACACATTGTTTTTGTTTGTACAGGCAACATATGCCGGAGTCCTATGGCGGAAGGTTTGATGCGGCACAAATGCAAAGAAGCCGCCCGTCACGACCTGACGGTTTCATCCATGGGAATTCACGGCCTGAATGATTACCCGGCGACCGAGTATGCCCAAAAAGTGTGTGAAGATGACGGTTTCGACATTTCATCCCACAGGGCGCGATATCTGATGGGGGATGAATTACAAAAGGCGGATCTTATTTTATGTATGGAACCTGTTCATATTAAATTCATTGAGACTTTTTTTCCCTGGATTCGAGAAAAAGTCTTTCTTCTTGGGGCCTGGCCGGAAAAGGCGAACCGTAAAAGCGCCATTCAAGATCCCATGGGCGGTTCGTACGAAAAATACCAGCAGGTATATAACCTTATCAAAGGTCATATTGAACGTATTTTTCCCCTGCTATAGACAAGACACTCCGGCGAATTGACAAAATTATCCATTTTTTCTTTTTTTGCTAAAAACACGAATTGATCTGTCTCTGCCCTTTTGAGATTGAATTTTTGCTGTTAAGTTATCTTCCCATGGCAACAGAACTTCCGGATCCGTGACGGTGATGACCGGACAGTCGGATCGATAACTGGTACGTTCCACAACGCTTCCTGCATACCATTTTCCATTCTTTTCCTTGGTGTGGGAACCCATCATAATCAGGTCGGCGTCTTTATTTTCAACACATTTTAAAATTTCAAGATGCGGCAGGGCGCCTCCCCAAACCGTGTATTCATGTTCAGTTTCTTCAATGAACTCTTGGCAAAATTCTCTAAGCCTTTGCTTCGCCGAGTCGATATCCGCCTCATAATCCGCCTTGGAGTATTTGGGAAGCGGAGGGACAGGCAACATATGAAACAAAAAAAGTTTGGAACCGTACTCTCTGGCAAATTCTACCGCAAAACACAATGCACATTCGCAGGATCTCGAAAAATCGATGCCCACCACAAACTTTTTAAATACTGGCGGTGTTTGTAAGATTGACGGATTAACAATCATTACCGGACAATTGTCTCGCA
>JARRRC010000115.1:0-7164 GCA_037381105.1 Desulfobacterales bacterium | reverse complement strand
GAATTGCCGAACTTTTGACATAGATAGAGGGGATGAAGGGAAGAACGAACAACTCGCCTTACAATCATTTTCCGAAATGCACAGGCTGTCACACAAAGACCGAAACGTCTGGTTCTACACGGCTTTTTTGATCAGTCGTTCCAGTTGAACATTTCGAGTTTCTTTGTCATACCAGCCGGCAAATATAGCCAGGTCCATGTGGTTGTCCAGCGAGGTATAATCTCTGACCTTCACGCCGTGCTGTGCCGCGGTTGCTGAGCTGAAGATACGAACATCGAAAGTACTTTTGGCATTCTCTCTCGGCTTCTTCACACATTTCAGACTCCAGGCCCAATCCGGATCCATTCCTTGATCCACAACCAAATACCGGCCGATTTCCTGGGGGAGATCGCTCGGCTTGCCGAGCCTTTGGATTTTACCAACCGAGGAAGCCGCCGCGATTTCATTCTTTCGCCAAAATTTCCAGCCCATTACCGTCTCCTTTCAGTTTTTGTTCTCATTTATTAAGTCTGCCGGGAAAAGTGTATCAGCAGATTTTGTGCCAAATCGTAACATATTGATTTTTATATTTTTTATCTAACTGGTTAAACTTATCAGAACGATTGGAACCGGAACAGAGCCTATTAAAGAAGCCTATCGGTGCTTGAATTTTCAAGATAACGTGTAACACATTGAAAACAAAACATTGTTGATTTCGGAACTGGCGGTTCTGAAAAAAGGATTTGCAGAACTATCGATTCCGGCGAAAAATAGAAATGCCTAAAAATAGAATAGAAGCTTAGCGGAAAGTTTTTAAAGTGCGGAAAGTTTTTAAAGTAAGGGACAGGATTTAATACCAACAGCCCGTTAGATATCGACTCGTGGATAGTGATCATCACCCCCTGAGAGTCTTCCTTGACACTATAAAAGCAAAGCCTTAACTTAAGTTTGTGTCTTCAACCGATTTAAAAGCAGGTTGGAGATCCCGATATGGATGGACACTCACTAAACACAAAAGGAAGTACTTTTATGATTTTTAAAAATATTCTGATAGGTGTCATGCTGCTGGTTTTTACGATGCTGTCAGGTTGTGCAGTTTATACCGGCTACGAACCTGAGCATCCTTATTACCATTCTTATTATAATGGTTATTATGATCACGATCATTACTACGATCATGACCACTACTACGATCACGACCACCACCGCGGTTTTGACCATCACCGGGATTTTGATGATTACGACCACCGCGATTGAAGTCGAAATTGATAATAATTTTACGACCAACGATCGCTGATGCGATTCATGTCTGACAACGGATTTCACGATGAACTGGCGGCGCTAAAGAAAAGTCCACTGAAAGCCAGGGGCTTTACGTGACATGGATACCTTCCTTGTCTTTTATGGACCTCCTTTCTGTTTCTTCTAATTGGATCTCTTTTGCCAGTCATAAGATTTTTGCATACGGCCTTCCGACCGACCGCCTTTGTTCCCTGATTCTCGGTCCCTGTCTATTGATCGCTGCCTTCTTGCCTCTGTTTTTTGTCCTTTATTTTCAGTAACTTGAGGCTTGCTCCTCGGGATAGACAAATCATATGTTCTTCGGAGGGGCTCGACATCGGGATTCGGTTTCGGCACCCTGTATTGAGGAGGCGGAACTTTTTTTCGAACCCTTATTTCATTTGACCTGTCCATAATCGGTGATCTGAAAAACCTTTCTTTGTTCGGCTCTGATTTTTTTGAAGCCTTTTCCCTCGCCTTATTTTGCCGTTGGGCCTCTCGGCTCTGACGTGTATTTTGATATGTGCGGATCTCTCTTTCTTTTTGCGAGAATTCCTTTCGATCTTTTTCGCTCAATGGTTTGAAGCGATAGGCGCCGGGCTTGGTTTTCACGACACGGTCTATCGGTATGACAAAGCCGGATCGTTCGGCTTTTGATAATCCGCCTGTCTTGTCAGACCTTTTGCGGGATTCAAAGCTTCCGGACGATTGCACCCCTTCTTGCGCTCGACGCTCACGAAATCTTTTCTGCAAATGATTCTCCCATTCGTGATCGTTCCGATGATTCCAGCGCTGATGGGCATAGATGGGATCATAGACAACCCGCCTCGCATGCAGCGAAAACCAAGGGTATATCCCCTTTTTGTAATACCGGGATGCATAATAATCCCCGTAATAATAATGGCAATACTTAGGGCGCAGAAACAGGGCGTTGTCAAAGACGTTCAGATCAATAATAAAGCCCGGTGAAAACGAATAGGTCAATCCAAGATGCACCCGCCCCGGGAAAAAAACCGGCGCATACAAAACGCCACGATGAATGATAATATAGTCCCAGTACCCGTCCACAAAGATATATCCGCGCGGCGTCCAAATATAATGGGAAGGCACCCAGATCCAGTCCGGGTTCATTGAGGCCCAGTAGCCGGGTCGCCAAACATATCGTCCATATTGCCATACCCAGCAACCGGGTATCCAAATATAATCCGGCGAGGGTGCATGACTGCTGGGACCGACTTCTACGGATTCTGGCGGCTCGGGCAGATATTCTATCTCTTTTTCATTCACATTGGCCCAGTAACCGGAAATCCACTGATATTCCTGTCCAACATGAGTCCAATAACCGGGGACCCATTGCCGTCCCGGCGGCAATACTCTCCAAATTCCACTCACCCAGATATATTCGTTCCTTTCATCATCCCAGGCCCAGTAACCGGGAATCCACTGAACGTCCCCTTCAGGCTTCTTATCGGGTGGAATCTCCTCGATCACGGGAGGCGGGGCTTTGGACGCCACGATCCCGGGTTCGGGATCAAATGCCACAGCCTCGGCAAATGCCTCATGTATAGGACCCGAGGCAAGCACTTGGACACCCTCCTCCGGTACCGAGGCGCTTTTCTCGGCAGCGGTAATCGGTGGCGGGCAGACCCCCAAGCCAAATACCGTCAATGCGACAACCATACAAAAATATTGGCCAAATCTCGGTTTCACCACGGATTGCTCCTCGATTATTTTGGTATTATTTACAGCATCACGTCAAAATAGCTTCCGGTAGTGATGGCCTCTATCCACTGGCTTAGGCTCATTCAACGCTTTAGAGCCAGGATCTTTTCTTGACCTGTAAAATCATAGACGCACCAAGAGGGTTTTCGTTTACACGTGTCTTTAACCCCTAGTTCAAAACCGCTCATCCTGACACAGGAACACTCAAAATGTGTCATATATGAAAACATGTCATATATGGCATATTTTTCGCTGATTCATCTCTTCGTCATCGATTTCATGGATGTTTTTATTCGAACACAAATCAATAAGATAAATTAAAAGTATATCATCTCGTCCCATCTGGCACGAAACTTGATTATACAATCTACGAACATGTGAATTTTTTAGAAAGAATCATCAACTGGAAAATCACATGCGATCAAACCGGTTTAGGATTTTAAAATGAATCTTTCAAAGGTCTCTGAAATCGTTAGAATACAGAAGGAAGATGATCTGTTCCCCATGAAAAGATTGTTCAAAAAATATCCGCCGTTGCTCACTCTAATCGCTAATTGAACTTTCTATAGTCTTCATCCCAGGCAGAACAGCCGAAACAGTGCATTCTTATTTTTGATTTTATCGTCATATAAGATCAAAATAAGGATTCATTTATTGAGAAACCACAGATCGATCAGAGAAGTGTTTTTTTATGACAGACAATACGGTGATAACAGATCAGAGAAGATATAAGCGTTACAAAACGCGGGAAGACACCCTCGTCTCGTTTACATCCGGATCTTTGCAAATGGGCCGGATCATAAACATCGGCAGAGGCGGGCTTGCCTTTTACTGCGTTGATACTAAAAAACAGATCATCAGCTCATTTAAAATGAACATATTTTTGGCGAACGATGGGTATAATTTAACTGAAATCCCCTTTAAAATTGTCTCCGAGTTTTCTTTAAGCGGTAAAATTTATGGCCGCAAACCGAAACTGCGTCGATGCTGTGTAGAATATGGTCAGCTGACCCATTCCCAAAGTTCTTCGTTGGACTACTTCATAAAAAATTAT
Organism: Desulfobacterales bacterium; assembly: GCA_037381105.1. Taxonomy (GTDB): domain Bacteria; phylum Desulfobacterota; class Desulfobacteria; order Desulfobacterales; family UBA11574; genus UBA11574. Next base: position 3,128 of record JARRRC010000115.1, on the reverse strand, counting down.
ACCATAGATAATTTTTAAAAGCCTTTCCAAAATCTATTTGCACAACAATAAGACCGGAAAGGAGAAAGAAAACCCGATATATTTTAAGTTCTCGCTCATATCGAACAAATCAGAGTCTGAAATTTCCGCGCATGCTAATGGCTGTTCAATCTTCCATGATTCGCCAGAGAGGTTGTCCAAAACATATTGGCCGGAATTCTTGACGAGAAAGATCTAACATCGAAGAACAAAGGAGGAACCGATAATGCGCATTCTTTTCATTAATCCTTCGGCTAAAAATCTTTATGGCCAGCTGGGTACACACTTAATCCCGCTGGGCCTTGCCTATATCTCCGCTGTTCTGAAAAATGAAGGTCATCAAGTGGCCGTCATCGATCTCCAGGTTGAACCAATACCAATTGAGACCATTCCTTTTGGGAATTATGATCTGGTAGGAATTTCAAGTGACACACCGCGATTCAATAATGCGGTAGCGCTGGGCCGTAAGGCGCGCGCTTTAGGTGTGCCGGTGGTTTTCGGCGGGTATCATGCAAGTTTTCTGGACGAAGAGCCGCTTCTAAAAAATGCGGCTGATTTCGTAATTCGCGGTGAAGGAGAATTTGCGATGGCCGAACTGGTGTCTGCGCTTGAACGCAACGCAAATATAGGCTCTATTCGCGGACTGACGTATCGAACAAAGAAGGGGATCGCAAGAAATCCGCAAAGTTTTCTGATTGAAAAACTGGACGACCTCCCCTTTCCCTTAAGAGAAATTTTTTCTCTCGACCGTTATCTTACCGTCAATGAAGGACGCCGAATCACCACAATGGTTACCAGCCGAGGCTGCCCATTTGATTGTTACTTTTGTGCCGCCAGCCGTTTTGCCGGCCTCAGGTGGCGGACCCGCTCGATCGGTTCCATTATCCGTGAACTGGAGCAACTTGTTCAAAAAGGATACTCATATATTTCATTTATGGACGATAATTTTACGCTTGATCACCGGCGAACGATCGATTTTTGCGATGAGATTATCTATCGAAAATTGAACATTCACTGGTGGTGTTTCTCGCGAGTAGACACGATTGTGAAGCATCCGGAGATGGTCAATAAAATGGCCATGGCCGGTAACACATCCGTTTTTTTAGGACTGGAGAGCGGCAATCAGGCCACGTTGAATCACTATCAAAAACGAACCACCGTTGAACAACAGAAAGCTGCGGTGAGAATTCTAAAAAAGCATAATATCAAGGTGTGGGGAAGTTTTATCCTTGGCGAAATGCACGAAACCAAAAAAATGATCAAACAGACCATCCAATTTGCCCGAAAGCTGAATCTGGAGACCTGTCAATTCAGCCTTCTCACGCCTTATCCAGGTTCCAGGTTGTTTCAACAAATGGAGTCGTTGCAGCAACTGATGACTAAAAATTGGGATCTGTTCGATGGTTTACATCTTGTTTTTCAGAATTCGAATCTCAGTGCTAAAGAATTGCAGCAGCTTTTACGCAAAGCATATTTTAAATTCTACCTGGGGATCTCCAATATTCCTGCAGCCCTGAGAGCACTTCTGAAAGATACCGGAACATTCCGGCAGATGATTTATAATATTCATCTCGGCATGGATATTATTCAAAAATTAGGCAAGGATTCAATATAGTTATATAATCAACCAAATCTTATACTTTGCAGCAAAGGAGGTACAATCATGCAACTGTTCAAACTCCAAACAATCTGGAATCTTGTTTCTCCCTCATTGTTGGATATTGGAATCCGTTCCCAATCACTCAGGAATTTGGCTTTACGAATAGGGGAAAAGGAATTGTATCATGATTTTGTAACAGCCAATGATACGAACATGCCACGAAAAGTTCTGGAGATGAAATACCAGGTAATGAGCAATCTGCTCCACAGAATAGATCAGGCGATTGCCGATGGCCGGATCAGTGCCCAGGTTCGACGATCAATCATCCGGACGCTGATCGGTTCCCTTGTGATCGAGGATAAAAAACGAAGTCTTCGGTTCCATGAAAAGCACGGTTATGAACCGCCGACCTTTATTACCATAAGCCCGACCAAGAGATGCAATCTGCATTGCAAAGGCTGTTACGCAAACAGTTCGGCTAAAAATGCCGAAACTTTAAACTATTCAGTTGTGCAGCGCATTATTCGTGAAAAAACCGAAGAATGGGGCTCCCACTTCACGGTCATCACCGGCGGCGAACCTTTGCTTTACAAAAGTGAAGGGAAGGATTTGTTTGATCTTCTGAAAGAAAACAGAGACAATTATTTCTTGATGTATACCAATTCAACCCTCATAGATCGGGATGTTGCGAAGAAAATGGCGGAGATCGGGAACATCACCCCTGCAATATCCGTGGAAGGATGGGAAAAAGAAACCGATGCCCGTCGCGGGAAAGGGATGTTTTCGAGGATCCTGCAAGCCATGGAAAATTTGCGTTCCGCCGGTGTTCCTTTCGGTATTTCGGTAACCGCCACTCGGGAAAATGCAGAGATTTTGTTATCGGATGGTTTTACATAGATTTTTGGAACGGCGGTCCGTTGACCGTTGGATGTATTGCTGCGGGACGTCCGGGCGGATATTTTCATATAGATTGGAACGGCAATATTGCCCCATGCGTTTTCTTTCCATATTATATTGATAATATCAATGACATTTATCGCAACAATCGCAGGCTCATTGATGTGATGGAATCGAAATTTTTCCGGGCAATACGTGACTGGCAGGACGATTATGCATACGCTAAACCAGCGGAAGAAATGAAAAATCTTTTTACGCCGTGCCCTATCCGGGATCATTATAGATTCTCTCACAGGATTATAGAAAAACACTCTGCAAAGCCTAAGGATGAAGATGCAGGGAAAGTGATCCTGGATGAGGAATATAAACGGAAAATGTTTGCCGCCAATGACCAGGTCAGCAAATTGCTGGATCCTGTCTGGCAGCGCGAAGTCATTGAGCATCAATACCGTATAGATAAGGATGACTTGAAGCTGGCGGTATGATACCCATGAATCCTGCAATCGTTAAGTCGGCTCAAGCGATTGAACGCCGGGGACTGAAGGGTAGTGTTTCCGTAGCAAGAAGTGATGTCGATAAAAATCCGATCAAAAAAATACCTCAAGCCTGCAAG
>JARRRC010000114.1:0-8083 GCA_037381105.1 Desulfobacterales bacterium | reverse complement strand
GGTCGATGGCGTGAAGAGTGGTTTAATGATTTAAAGGTTTTTAAGCCAATCACAGATCATCTCGGTTGCAACAACAGGGCCTGCACAATATGAATAAAGGAAATGATCGTCAAGAGGACGTTCCGACGGTAATTGATATGCGGCCTCAAGGGCTTTTTCCCCATCAAAGTTGACATAAGCCAAGCGAGCGGTGAGTTCTTCGGGGGGTCTTCCGAAATCTCTTCCGGGAAGCATGGCGATTCCGGTTTTTTCCAATAGATGTTCGCAGAGTTCATGACTGGTTGTAATACTCCGGGATTTCAGTTTCTCATTGTATCTTTTAAAATCGGGAAACAGATAAAATCCGCCATCAGGAGAAAGAACCCGAACATCCGAGTCTTTGAATAATGACATCAGTTTTCCTGCAATTGCCCGTAAAATTCTCCTGACCTGATAAAGATATTGGTCCATCTCTTCACTTTCCTGAAATGCTGTGACCGCGGCATGTTGTATGGGTGCGCTTGTAGAAGTAAAGGTTTCACTGGCGACAACGGCCATAGCATCCTGAAGCCACCGGAGACATTTTGGGAAAACAAAGACTCCCAAACGCCAGCCGCCTGCACCGCACCATTTACTCAGTCCTCCGCTGAAAATCGTTCCTTCCGGATATAAGGGAACAATGGAATGATGTTCGCCCTCATGGTGCAGTTTGCCGTAAATTTCATCTGAAAGCAGGACGACTCGATATTGATTCGCGATTTTGGCAATTTCCTGCAACTCATTCAAATGATACGTTGTTCCGGTAGGATTCGAAGGGTAGTTCAGGATAACAATACGAGGACGGGTCGGGTCGGATGCACACAGTTCATTCAACTGTTCCGGCGTTAATCGCCAGCCATTTTGGGCGTGGGTATGGATCAGTCTGATCTGACGTCCGATAATCTGGGCCTGTGGTGCATACGATACCCAAGCCGGTGTTGGAATCACAATGTCCCCATAATAGACCAACTGCAGGATAAACATCAGTACCTTTGAACCGGGACCGATGAGTACGTCATCTTCGGTGCAATGGATTCCGAATGTACGGCGATGATGTTCAGCTACGGCATGACGAAGCTTCAACAGACCTTTGACCGGTAGGTAGTCTTTTTGAAACGCATTTCGCTTCAATTCGTTTACGATGATTTCGGGCACGGGAAAAGGAGACTGCCCAAGCCCCAATTTATGGATTTTCAGCCCCTGCTTTCCAAGCTGGTCCGACCGCTCATTGATCGCCAGTGTTGCCGACGGCGGCAGCCCTCTGACATTCAGGTTTAATTGCATGTCCGGCGCCAGATCGCATCCGATGACTTCCTTTGAATTTGCGGTACTATCACTCATAAAATCACCTTAAATCTGAAAAATATCCACGGCTTCTTTCACCAGTTTCCCGATCGGCATATTTTGCGGGCATCTTTGCTCTGCGGATGAATAGTCGGAATTTTTCATTTGCAGACGGATCGCTTCGGGAATGGTTTTAAATTGAGCGGCGGCGTAATCGTATTCACCGCAGCTTCGATAATACATGAGATATCGCATGACATCACCGATGGGGACATCCGTTTCAATAGCAGCCTCACAAATATTCGTGCAACCCGCGCAATAATCCGAATGGGTTTCCCGAGCAAGGCGATGCAAAAATTCAGTGTCCCGTACCGAAAGACCGGTCCCGTACAATGCGGCGGAAACATTGGCCTTAAGAATTGTCATGTTCGGCATCTGGGAGCAAAGGCTGGCGATATCCGGATTTTGCCAAACCGCCATTAATTTTGCCTGGGCGTCGGTAAATCCTTTTTGTAAGAAACGCCCGGCCATTTTAAGTTCAATATCGGTATTTGTCTTAACCGATCCACCGCCCTGGGTTTTCATGGCGGTCAATCCGATGCCTGCCTTCACGCAGGCGTCTACCGCTTGCTTCATGCGGTCGGTATGCATCAGGCGAAAGTTGTAGCTCATCATAATACCGTCGATCCAGCCCAGCTTTGCGGCTTCCAGCATACACGTTTCCATATTGCGGTGGGTACTGAATCCGAAAAAACGGATTTTCCCGCTTGCCTTAGCCTTTTCCGCCCAGGTTTTGGTTCTCTCATTCAGTTCATCAATACCATAGATCCCGTGAACAAAATAAAGATCGATATAGTCGGTATTCATTCTCTCAAAGGATCGATCCAAGAGCCGGGTCATGCCTTTGGGGTCCCGTGCGCAGGATTTGCTAACCAGAAAAATCTTTTTGCGATCTTCGGGATATTTTATAAAATATTTTCCAATGCCGGTTTCGCTGCCGTGCTGATAGCAGTCCGCAGTATCCCAGTAGGTCACCCCCCAGCGCACGGCCTGTTTCATCATGACCTGGTTGGAGGCGATGTCAAACATTCCGCCCAGTGAAAGTATCGGAACCTTTTCCCCGGTTCTTCCGAAGGGCCGGGTCGGCATTGTTTTGGGTCCTTCGGAAGCTTCGGTAAACGGGCTGAACGCTGCAACGATCGACCCCACGCTCGCCGCACCCGCGGCTTTTAGGAAATCTCTTCTTGACCGGTTGTGTTTTTTTATTTCCATATTGATTCCTTTTGTCCCTTTTTGCAGCGCAAGCTGCTTAGAGTTTTTCCATTGCCGTCCTCTCAACGGCAATGGAAAAATTATTATTCTCTGCGTCCTCTGTGTCTCAAGCGAAGCGGGCGGTGAATATAAACTCACATACCCGCATAACAAAACTGGGACTCTCAGCTTAGTTGAAGATTAATTAAAATTCTTTCCTGAACATCATCATCGTTTGAGAAGCAATGCGTGTTCGGGAGCTCTTGACTCGTTGTCCGCCGTCACCCGGATCGCGCGCTTTCCCGGAACCGGACATTCATGTTCGCAAACCCCGCAGCCGATGCAGTGTTCGGGATCGACATGGGGCTGCTGAAGCCGTATCTGAATTTCAACGCGACTTCCCGATTTCGGCGGTAATTCAAAGGGAAGCCCTTCGGCAACCCGCAGTCCCCTTTCCCAATTGCCGACGATTCGCCGCGGTCGATGATCTGCCGACGGCAGAACCACGGTGTAATAGTCCCCTGTGGCCCATTGATCCATACCGGGGCCGGTGCCTTGAAATTCAATATATAGCGCATCGGCCTTTGCCACAATCAGCGCGGAACCCGTATCAATCGGATTGAACACCTCACGGGTTCGGATGGCCTTTGGGCTCACCGGACAATTCTCCTGGCAGACGATACAAGGTCTGTTCATTGCCCAGGGCAGGCAGCGGCCCCGGTCGACGAAGGCGGTTCCGATTTTAATCGGTCCCTGTTCGGCATAGCGGTTTCTTCCCAGTCGTTCATCGATGCTGATAGGCCGTATGGCCGCTGTTGGACAAAGATTTCCGCAGGCAATGCAATTAAACTGACAACCGCTGGTTCCGATACGAAAATCGAGAACCGGTGTCCACAATCCTTCAAGACCGCCCTGAAGGCCGGCCGGATGGATCACATTGGTCGGGCAAATGCGCATGCACTGGCCGCATTTGATGCATCGGGAGAGGAACATTTTTTCGGTAAGGGCGCCGGGAGGACGCACCAAAGCCGGGTTCCAGCTTCCTTCGAGACGGCCGCTTATCCTCAGCATGGGGATGGCTGCGGCTCCGGATACTGCCGAAACTAAAAATTGCCTGCGGGACAGATCCGGCGTGAACTTCTCGCCGGAAGCAGACGGAGCGATCTGATATGTCATTAAGTCATGACGGCATTCGTTCAAACAATTCATACACAGTACGCATTCGTTGATTCGAATTTGCGATGTCGGAGAGCATGCCCCTTCACAATTCTTTTCACAGAGACCGCAATCGATACATTCATTTTTTGTTTTGCCCACTCGCCAGATAGCAAAACGACTCAATATACCGAACATTGCACCGGCCGGACATATGAACCGGCAGTAAAACCGGGGCACCGCCAGATTCAATAATATGGCCGACAAGAATACGAATGCAATCAGCCAGGTGCCGTCGTAGGCGCGCGGGATGGTTGAAACGGATACGGAAGTCCGGTCGACAAGCGGCAGGATGACAAGGTTTATGGAGCGGTACAGCAGTGGAATGGGATCCAGCAGTCCGATTTGAAGAGATGCCGCCGAAGTCTGATATGTATTAAAGAAGGTGCCGAGCAACAGCCAGACCGCAATGAAGATCAAAAAGACCCGTCCGATTTTTCCGGGAGTTGCCGATGCTTGGCGCACGACTCTGAAGATTAGCCCGGTTAATGCGGCCAACATCAGGATCCCGAAAAGCAATCGATGCGTTATGGGTAAACGAATGAGGTCGATGGCCAGTTCGAGGGTTGAAATCGTCAAAAGAAAAATCAGAATCCAATATTTGATCGATTGCCCGGGATGGTATTGATTGAGTTTTATTTTCGCGGGGATTGATTGTTTGCGTTTGGCCAGAAACCCGACAAACTGATGAATGGAACCGAAGGGGCATATCCAGCCGCAAAAAAATCGTCCCAGGATAATGGTCAGCACGATCGTTGCCAGCCCCCATAAAAGACCGCTATACACCGTTCGGGTGGTCAACAGTGTCGCCAATCCCACCAGCGGGTCCAGTTGAATCATCCAGTTTACCGGCCAGCCCCGCAGCTGCCACCATTGATCCCCAAGGGTGGTGACCGCGCAAAACCCTAAAAACAAGACTAAAAAGAACCCTTGACAGATTCGACGGGTGGTTACGATATTCATAGGTTTTAAATCGATGTCATCACAGGATTCAGTTTGAAATAGTCCGCGGTTCCGATGCCGGCGGCTTGGGCTTTCCCGATGAACGGAAGTTCATCTATGGATCTTCCAAGTAAAGATGCGCCAAATGCATCGGCTGCGACCTGATCCGTACTGACGATCATGGTATTGGTATTTTTAAGGTCCGACAAAGAACCTCCGGTGGGACCGTTGGTCATCATGCTCGTGGTCGCATCCAGTACCACCAGAGACGGCTTGACCATCATGGCCAGTTCCTTGATAATGCCGTGTATATCCTGGTGAAAGATATTGCGGCGCCCCCCTAAAAGTCCGTACCAGTTTTTCATGGTCATGGATGCGCCGCTTCGATGGTGATCTTTGAGCGGCGCCATACCGATCACCTTGGTGATATCCGTAAAGGGTTTGTAAAGAACCGGCCAATTTCGAATCAATTTTGCATCCTTTACCGTTATGGGACTGAAAAGGTCTTCGCGCGGCAATACGACTCCGGCGCCGGCCCTGCGTGCGGCATCGGCAATGCCCGTCAGGGTAAAGCAACTGCCGGGATCATTAATGGGGTTATCCGTTACCGTGACGGATGCGGCACCGGCCCGAAAACAAAGCTGTGTCATTTCGGTGATGATCGCAGGATGCGTTGTTGCCGACAGCATGGCCGGAGATGCAAAGGCAGCATTGACTTTCAGCAGCACCCGGTCCCCTTTTTTGATAAATGTTTCAATGCCGCCTAAGGATTTAAGCGCAGTCCGCAAGGCCACAGCCCGGTCCTCCCCTCTGACAATACTCATTTTTTGTTTCGGAACATCAAGTGAAAAATCCTTCAGGTCAAGGTTTGACTGCTGATGTTCCGACGGAAAGGGGCCTTTGGAATCATGGAACCAGAAACCCGCGGCACAGGCAGCGGTTATGGTAACGCCTGCCTTGGTCAATCGATGCAGAAATTGACGCCGATCCAATCCTTTACTGTTCGGATCCAGGGTCATTTTTCCCTTCTTTTATACGATGATATAATTGCGTGGCCAGCGTTTTGGCCTGATGAACGGTTGCCGCTTCCCGTATGCCCGCCAAATACGAACCATGGGAAAAAACGATTTCATAGGTGTCTAAAATCTCTATCGACCGAGCACCGGCTATCGGCAGTTGCGCTTTGATATTCTGTCCGCCGTATGTCAATAAAAACGCCGTGTAAGCCGATGCCAATTTCTCTGCGTCCGCAGGTGTCCGGCGATGGGAGAGATAGGCCATGAGCCTGTGATTTTCAACTTCATATTCTGCGGTGTATATCTTGTCGAAACCATCATAGCCAAAGGCATTCGAAGCGATTAAGGCCATACTGTTTTTTACCAGATTCTGTTTGGGAAACAGATCGGTTTCATTAACGGTGACGGTTTCTGCAGGGGTGTTGCGAATGAATGTCTCCGCCATCATTTTTGCAGGCTGCAACACCTGCTCGGAACTTTTGGATGCGATGATTTCAACATAATAGCGGCCATGGGTCAGAAAAAGAGCGTTGGGTGTCCGGTAGGCATGCCGAGTCAAACCGAGTGACACCGCATCTTCCCGGCGCTGGGCGCTGAACACTGAAAAGGCGTTTTGACTATTGCCCATGTCATAAACAAAGGCCTCCATCCACAGATCGGCGGCCCGTTCATCCTTAAAGCGCTGACTGGCCAAACGGGTAAAACCGGCGGACAAATATAATTCCGCCTTACCGTCTATTTTGTCGGAAAGATTGCGGGCATCAAAATTCTCCGTTGCAGTGAGAGGCCGTATGCCTTCAGGCAAAGGCACAAAATATGGATTCGGAGATAATCGGGAAGAGGGTTTGTCTTTGTCCGGCTCCGTAAAGAACGAACCTTTGTGCAATACCCCCGGGTTAAATCGATATTGGGTGATGAATATACCCGCCCCGATCACCATGAGAACGGACAAAATAACCATGCTCAAAAACGTTTGCCGCCGACNNCATCCGATTTCCGATTTGAGACGGTTTTTCCGGTTTTCTCAAGCCAGCCGGTGCGGACTTTTACTTGCGCATCGAATTCAGGAACATACGGCTTGATGTCCAGAAGCGGAGTGCCGTCCAGAATGTCGACGTTCCGGATGCTCAACACACCGTCTTCGATTTTGTCCAGTTGAACAACGGAAAGCCCGATGGGGTTCGGACGCTTGGGTGCACGGGTGGCAAACACGCCTCTGGGTTCCGTATCCAAAAAAGGGACAACCCGGAGGTTGAATCGATGGCTGTAATGGAAGTGATACAGCAGGATAATGTGTGAGAAGCCGTCGAGATCCTTGAGTCCCGGATGAAATTTTTCGAACACCTCAATGGTACCTTTTATACCGGCGGCACCCGCAGGCTGGATCGGCATGCCGGCAAGGTCGGCAAATGGAGAGTGAATAATCCCGATCGGTTCGAATTCGATTCTCATTCACGCATTCTACCGAATTTTTCAACGCCAGGTCAAGCAAATCCTATTTCAAAATGGACACTACCCGGGAGGAATAAGCCCAAGCCTAATGGTCATAACGTCAATGCTACCGATGTAAGTATTTCTTGAATGAAGATTTATTTTGGCATATAATTTCGATGAGCTCTGCCTTTTGTTAAAATTTTTTATTAACGTCAACCACAAAGGCTGATACCCTAAGTGAGTGAAAGTCAGGGTGATATCAAAACGGGGGCCATATGAAAAATAATGACCATGAACTCGGCAGAAATGAAGTCCGTGCTTTCATATTCGGAATCATTGATGATATGTCCGACCCGGAAATGCGGCGACTATTAAAAGATCTGGAGAACTGGAAAAAATCCAAGGATGAAAAGAGAGAATATCCCCGGAGATCAACTTTCATAGACGTTACCTATTCATCAGATCAACGGCGTATTTTTGAAGATTTCGTTCGAAATATCAGTGCCGGCGGGCTCTATATTGAAACAAACTTGATCACGGAACTCGGTCAAAAATTAACCATGACGTTTTCTCACCCGGACTCCGGTGACCCTATCAAAGTTTTGGGAAAAATCGTAAGAGTCGATACGAAAGGAATCGGCGTGAAATTCAATAAGCTTTTAAGCATTTCGTAGCCACACAAAATAAAATCGTGTAACAATTTTATGAAATTCCCGCAGGTAAACCTGCGGGATTCTATAAGTGGAGGTTCTGATGAATCATAAAACATTCATTAAAACGCTTACGCTTTTTGCCATTGCGGTTTTTATTGTGGCTGCGGATGGCATAATACGTGAAAAAATGCCCGAGGGCATCGATCTTCCTAACATCAGGTGTGGTGACCGTATTGTTTTTTTAGGAGACCGTGCCAGAGACGTCTTGGA
>JARRRC010000113.1:0-6716 GCA_037381105.1 Desulfobacterales bacterium | reverse complement strand
AAGCCCCTAAGACGGGCTCGATATGTATGAGCTCGGACACCGCGACGAAAAGAAAGAGAAGAGCAAGAGACAAACGAACCCCGAGCTCTTGAGAGTCCTGGGCACCCAGGAGGCGCTCGGCCCGCTCCGGATTCCACCAGGCCCAAAGTCTTCCGGCCCAGAGCAAGATGCCGAATCCGACAAAAAGAGGTAACGGAGAGAAAAAATGCCAATCTATTCCGTGTTGCCGCCAGAGTATAAAAAAGGTAATGCCCAGCAAGGTGAGAAAATCGGCCAGGGAGGCAGCGATGAGCATGGTCTGGCCAAAAGGGGTTTTCTGTATGCCCACCTCTCTCAGGGTGGGCATGACCAGTCCCAGCGAAGTAGTCGTCAGCACCAAAGCAATAAACACACCTTGACCCAAATAGAAGGCGGAAAACAAAGATAGGAATAGAGTAGCACCAAAAAGAAGTAAATGGAAGGAGAGCTGACCCATGCTTTGCTTCAAGAGTGCGCTGAAATCGATTGCCATGCCGGCATGAAACATAAGAAGGAGAAAACCGAGGAAGGCAAGGAACTCTATCCATTCTCCGCTGAACTGAATGCACAAAAAACTTTTTCCCAGGACGACGCCGAAGAGAATTTCCATGACAGGAGCCGGAAGACGCAACAACCGGCTCAGTATAGGCAGAACAACTGCGGCTGAGGAGACGATCAGGAGAGATTCAGCTTGATTGAGAATCATAGTATATTATAAATTTGAAGGCGGATGAATTAATTTGCTATGATGAGCACCGAGCAGGGAACGTTTTGGGCCATGAGTTCGCCTATATGTGGCGAGAAAAGCCCTTTTTCTCTGGTTGTGCTGCCCATCACCATTAGGTTGAAGTCTTTGGCTAAGGCCGCTATTTCTCTTACGGGGTTCCCCTTCCTGGAAATTTCTTCGAATTCGAACTTGTGGACATGACCCAGTTCCCGGATGCGCCTTAAAACCGACTCAGCCCAGTCTTCGTCTTGATCACCCCGAATAAACTCAGGTTCATCCACTACAGCGACGGCTATCTCTGCCTTTAGCTGCTTAGCGAGATCTACGGATAGGCTTAGGGCCAACTCGGCCTTGCTGGTGGCATTGAAAGGTACGAGAATCCTCTTATATGGATAGGTGTGCCGCGCCAACAGCAAGGGGCAGGATATGGAGTGGGCCAGAGAGATCAAAGTAGGTTTTGCCAGTGATTTGAAAAAGGGCGCTTCAAAGGGGTGAACGACCATAATGCCGAAATTTTTCTTGACATCCAGTTCCTTGAGTCGTTCCGTAAGGTCGCCCTCAAAGGTCTCCAATTCAATGTCGATACTCTGTGTCCAACTTTTGAGCATTTTAGGGGTGTCGGCTTGTTCCTTGGCACACAGGACGGATAGGTAACTCACTTTAGTGTTATGGGCAAGGTGCATACATTCTCTGATAATTTGCTCATGATCACTTTTTGGAAGCAGTGCGATGAGGAGACCCTGTCCGTAAGAAAGAGGAAAATGAGGTATACCGCACTCCATAAGCTCGCATAACTCATTGAAAGTATCAGGACGTGCAACAACTACCAGGCGATCCCCGGTGACGATCTCAGTATCTTTACCGGGAAAAACCATCTTGTCCTGACGAAATATAGCCACTAATCTCCATTTATCGTTAATCAGGGTTGACGCTTTTTTCCCTACCACTTGAAAATGGTGCGCAACGTCAACTTCCATAATCTCACCCTCTCCAAAGGCAAGTTCGATGACATTGATCCGCGGGTCCTTCAAATACTGGTAGATGCTTTTGGCCAACATGGTGCTGCCGAGCACGGTACGAACACCCATTTCTTGGAATTTCGGCTGGTTTTCCTGCTCATTCACCCGTGCAAGAATCTGGTTAACGGATTGCTTGTAAGCATATTCGCAGATTGCCAGGTTAACTCTGTCATTTTCGGTAAGTGCCAAGACGTAGTCAAAGTCAGTCACCCTGGCATCATCCAGAGTGACTGGGCTCGAAGCATCTCCTGCAATGGCCTTTTCAACATTCTGGAACTCGGCAAGGAGGTTCTTTAGTTTCTCTTCTGATTTTTCGATCAATGTAACGTGCCAGCTTTTGCCAAGCCTTCTGAGGAGATGGATGGAAATTTTTCCTGCCCCACAAATAAGCACCTTCATCTGGAACTCTCCCTCATTCGCAGGCCCTCATATGGTGATATCTCTGCTGCTCAGACCACGCTTACCGGGTAGTTGATAAGAAATCCCTTTTGGAATGGATATCAAAATTTTATGATTGTGCATGGAACTTAGGCAAACCGCAACATATGGAAACCTATCGTTAGCGGTGTGAATTAAGCCACAGATATCAGAGACAAGGCAGATTTGTCAATCGCAGCTTTTCATCAAAAATCACAAATTACGGCTATTTGACTCAGATCACCGAGAACTATTAAAGAGAGTGCCACTCCTTCAGCATCCAAGACTCATTTAATTTCATCTTTATCCAACCCTCATTTTATACAAGCAAAGATCAAAATGATTTTGATGTTTTAAATGTTCAGACAGGTTGTTTTATGAAGCATAAGTGTCTCATTAAACGCCAATTGTGATACACATTTTTGATTTGTTTTTTCAGTTTTCTTGAAATATAGCTGCCAGTTACGTGGTTGCGCTATGATGGCATGGTTGTTGCTGTCATAGGCTATTGATTGCAATGACATTTTCACTATAGGGGATGTCTAAAGAATATCTCCGCAATCGATCAAAGAACTGAAAAAGCAGTCTTAAAATGGAAATATCCTTCGTAAAAAAAGATCTGAATGACGCTTTGCAGCAACTTGATAAAATCCGGTATCATTTCTTTCCATATCACAAAAATTTTCTTTAGAGCCTCTGATAATTATGATTGATATATTAAGAAAAATGTTTGAAGCCAATCCTGATAAATCGACAATCATATTAAGAGAAAAATGTTCCGACTGCGGGCGAGAAACAAACATTGAGATAAAAGCTACATCGGGCGGATTTGGATTGCAGGGTGGGGTTTTATTTAAATCTTCAACTGACAAATATATATTTAAGTGTCCTGCCTGTATCACAGCAAAAACAAGTATAGACGACAATGCCTGATTTAAATGTAAGATTAGGTTTTATTCAGACCGACACCTTGCCCTCTTGTCCTGATTTTTATCGGATGTGTTGGACATCGAGCTTCTTATTCTTTGCATATTTCCTCGGACAGTCTTATTGCTTCCTGCTCCATAGGTGCTTCCGGAAAACCGATATTTATGAGCTGCAGCAAATATTTCCGATAAAATTGCAAGAAGCCCCCAAGCTTTTCATACTGTGAAGTATGGACCAATTCATGGACAATCAGGCAGCGGTCATCTGCAAAATCAGAATGTATAAAAATTCCATATCTGGCTGTGAAGCCAACACTGGCGGGTGTAATCAACTGGGTAGCATCTGCGGCCGCTTTTAAAACAGGATGTTTTGGCAAGGGAATTTGCGGGACCTTGAATATCCTTACCTTCTCCGGATGCTTTACCCCCACACGTTTGGCATCCTCAATCTGTGAATCTGACAGCGGCATGCCGTTTTTTAAAGCAACCTTTTCTTTTGCCTCGGCCCATTCGGAGGCAAGGGGCAACACGAATATAAATTTATCTGAAGTCAGTTTTATCATAATATTAATTGCACCAAAATTGAGCAACTGTTTAGGTTGTACTAACCGGTTTTGTCATACATTATCACTCGATTTTTTCCTTTTCGTTTTGCTTGATATAATGCTTCATCAGCCACACGTATGAGTTTGTCCGGAGTGTTAATAAGACGACCGGCTGCACTCAACCCAATGCTAACCGTTGTAAAAAAATCCTTGAATGGTATCAGTTCTATGGTTTTACGAATACGCTGAGCAGCTTTATAAGCTTTTCCCATATCAACTCTGGGCATTATCACTGCCATTTCTTCACCACCATAACGGGCAGCTAAATCCATCTCTCTTACTGAATCATTAATAGCAGTGCCTATTTTGTTGAGCACATCATCACCCGCCAGATGACCATATTTATCATTAAGCTTTTTAAAATCATCAATATCGATCATGAGCAAGCACAAGGACGTATTCTTCCTGTTTGCTTCTTCAACCTCCTTTTTTAAAAACACGTCGAATACTTCCCGCAAATAAAGACCCGTCAATTCATCCTTTGTCGTTGCACCGGCGACGAATGTGCTTTTATCTTCTTCGATGATTTTAGGCCCTGCTAATGTGTTTCTGACATTCGTAAGATAATCCAATGAAGCAACTGAAATTCCTACATTCCTGCCGAGAATATGATTTAACTGTCTCATATGTGCTACAATTTCACTCCACAGAGATTTTGATTCGCTCTCTTGAAACGATTCATGGGTCAGCGACAGAAGAATAGCAGAATATAGGCTGCTTTTATACTTGTCTTCGTATTGTTTTCGGATATTATCATCATTGGCGATGGATTCAATTTCTGCTAAAGAAAGCGTACAATCGCCGAGTTCCACAATATCTTCAAGCTGATTGCCGTTGTCAGTTTCTTTTTTCAATCTTGCCCGCCTTTAGCAACAGGTAAGCTTATGGACACGGAGTGTAGGACTATTACCCACTTTCAGTTGTAATATCCGATTGTCCTCTTACCGGCCAGAGATAAAATTCAGATAACGGCTTATGCCCTACTCCAACGGCGCCGTCTTTCATATATAGTACCCATGCATAATGAACATCATATATGCTTGTTGTCGAAGACCAGTAAAATTCCTGCACATCCATAAACCGATGATCAGCCGGTAATGCCGGAGAATATCGGCTCATATCTGTCAGACTTTCCAATTCAACAATACTTGGAAGCCGCCAATCATTACAGCCGTATTTTCTCTCTCCGTTCATCTTCTCGACAAAAGCAAGTGCCGATGTCCAATCCATCACGCCCTTGCCTGAATTTGCATGCTTTAACCAAATCAGGTTTGTGGCACTGTCATATACAGAATCGGTATTTTCCTTGAAACGAGGTTTATGATATTGCAGGCCGGATTGAAATTCCCCGTCCTGGCCGGTATTACGACAATCTGCAATATCTCCTTGTTCGTCGTAACAATTCTGTTGTCCGGTCTTAAAAATCCGGGTATTAAGGTTATCGGCATTGCGGACCGGCCAAACCATATATGAACCGTATTTCATTCCCTTGAATACCCTTGCTCCTCCGAAATGGATGTACCAGGCTTGGTTCGGCAGCCTGGCACAACTCGTAGAAGTCCAGTAGTAACCGGTAAAGACATTAATAAACGGGTGGCTGTGCGGCAGACATGGATTGATCGTTTCATGGCTGATTAAGCTGAACAATTCTCTACGATTCGGAAGCTTCCAGTCATTATAACCATAAAGTTTTGAATGATTCAAGGCATTGATAAATGTCAATGCCTCATTCCATGTCATTGGAAAATCGGATAAAGAAGCATTTTTTGTCCACATTAAACCGGTGTGCATGTCGAATACAACTTCATCTTGTTTGGGAAAACGACTCATAGCGATAGTAGAAAATTACAAAATGAACCCTATTTTCAGAAGATAGGAACCGCCAGGCGAACAAGATTGGGCAGCAGCAGCGCAGCAATAGTTGCACTGAGGCAAAGCACGACGAACCATAGCCATTGATGATGCGGATTTATTTGGCTGAGTCCTTGACGAGTTTTTCTTGTAAATCAAAGTTCAGCTATTTGAAACAAAAAAGAAATTTTATCTCGAAAGCACGAAATCGTAAAAACACGAAAAAGAATATTTACTATTCACCGTTCACGATTCACTATTCACCCTTCACTTTTTTATTAAGTTTACTGTTTTTTACAAGGGCGTGTCAAATGCTTTGGCATATCCGGTCAATTCGACATATCCCTGCCCGTTAATCGGACGGCCTTTTTGAATACCGCTAACCGACACACTTCCTTCCCAGTAAGTCACTCCGGTACTTTCATTGGTTCTCATTTCCTGGTCTGACAGGTTGGGAGCGATAATGAGGTCCATATCCTGCGACGGAATCCTCAGCCGCCACCGGGCCGGATAAACCGCGCCGGTGTTCGGGCTTTTCCAGGTGTCCGTAACAACTGCTTCAATATCATCCCTGGATAAATGTCTGGTCTTTCCATCAGAACGGACATAGGTGCCGCTGGAAGCCGAAATCCAACTGCCGTCTTTTTGTCTCATTAGATAGATCATCATTTCAGTATCATCGGATAACTGAAGGCCGAACCAGTCCCATCCGACGAGACGGGGTTCCAACGGCGCCGAACTGAATTCATGATCCATCCAAGACAGGCCGCTGAGCGTAAATGTTTTCCCGCCAAGTGTCACCTGTCCTCTGGTCTTGAGCCGGGTCAACGAATAGTAGCAACTGGCGCTTTCGGGATTTGAACCTTTCCGGCTGTAGCCTCCCTTTCCATGAAGCACGACCGGTTTAACGGATGTTAAATCAAGATCAAGAGAGAATTTGTCGGATATCATTCTGAGTCGGTGAGTTTTTGGCCCGATCCGGGTGGACCATTTTTCAACAAAGATGCGAACGACACCATTGTCCAGGGATTCACCGGCGATCCCCAGCACCCCTCTTCCCATGCATTGATCAAAAAAATGACGTTTCCCGTCAAGATCCGACAGGGCTGCATGGGCCAGATAAATCTGGCTGGTACGCCAGGCAGACGCGGGT
>JARRRC010000112.1:0-9686 GCA_037381105.1 Desulfobacterales bacterium | reverse complement strand
AATCTCAAGAAACACCGCCCGCCGACCTATCGAAGGCATTAAAACCCGCCCCATTTGAACTGGCCAAGAAAGCCTTCGCCAATAATGATTTCAGCAGCGCTGTTGAATTGTTTGAGCAGGCCATGGCTCAAAATCCAAAAAATCTTTCAGCCATTAAAATCTACTATTCAAAAGCGCTGCGAGAACTGGCGGAAACCGCTCTCGTAAAAGATCCTTATACATCCAGGAAATTACTGGTCAAGGCAATCGAGGCTGATCCTAAAAATGCCGGGGCGTTTTTTGATCTGGGAAAACTCAATACAAAATTAAAAGATTATAAAAAAGCCATCATCGCCTATCAAGCGGCTGCGAATCTAAGCTACCGCACTTCAGATACATTTTATAATCTTGGATTTATCTATGCATCTGCCAAAGATTTTGCAACTGCCGAAAAAATGTTTCTCCGTGTCGTTGATTTAAATCCTCAATATATTGATAAAGTCCTTTTTAATCTCGCTGTGGTTCAACAAAGACAAAAGAAAAATCAGCGATGCATAGAAAACCTTGAAAAAGCGATGAAAATCAACCCCAATAACCAAAGGATCCGACAATATCTTGAACAACTTAAAAAGGATAAAGGGGCGTCCTGATGGCGTTCGTGAAGCATCGAAAACCGGTCCGGACTTTATGGGTATTATTATTTCTGTGGATTTTGAGCAGCTGTGCATACCAGAAGCCCCCTTTCCAACCGCCGCCCGAAGAACCGCCGCCCGTTGAAATCAAAACCGAAACGCTTGTCCCGGAACCTGAAACGCCTGTGGAGACGAAACCGGATACAAACATAGTCGCACCGGAAAAGTCTGCTTTAGAACTGCCCGCCTCAACACCGTCAACATCAGGTTTCTATACACATAAGGTTCGATGGGAAGAAGAAACACTTTCTCACATTGCAAAATGGTATACCGGCACCGTGAAAAACTGGAAAGCCATTGCCAAAGCCAATCCAGAACTGGATCCAAAAAAGATCGACACCGGTGATACGATTTTCATCCCCGAAAATCTGTTGATCTCCCGCAAGCCAATGCCATTTTCCTTTCTGCGTCCTACCGTCCATAAAAAGGCCAAACCAGCTGTTCAACCCAACAAAAAAGCGATGCCATCCGATCCACCGAAACTGTTCGGACCCATAGACACCGAATCTCCTCCAATGGAATCCGATGCGGCGAAACTGTTTGGCCCTATAGAATAAAAAAACCCGATCTTAAGAAATCAACCTTCGGTCAAGGCTGTTGACACAAGCGGGTTCATTGTATAAATAACTTCCGATGGAACCATCAAAACATCAACATATAGCAGGCTGGTGGATGCCGGAAAATCGTGAACCCAAACCGGTTGAACAGGCCATCCGATCGGCAATTTTAAACGTCAACCGGCCGGTTTATCTTTTGGATCTCAATGGTCTTCCGGCCGTTGCTATCAACGGAAAGATCACCATCGGCAGCGTCGAATCTCCGGATTCCGCAGCCGTTCCTCTGCGTGCATATGCACCGCCGCTGCACCCCGAACATCTGGGTGATCTCCGGTTTAAAAACAAGCATCGTCTTCGATATGCATACATTGTGGGTGCGATGGCCAACGGCATTACATCGGTTAAAATGGTCGAAGAAGCCGGAAAAGCCGGATGTGCCGGCTTTTTTGGCGCAGCAGGACTTGCTCTCGATCAAATCGAATCCGCCATCGTCAAACTGCGACAAATCCTAAAAAACATCCCCTTTGGGTTTAATTTAATTCATATCCCCAATGACCCTGAACTTGAGGCCGCCGTGGTTCGATTGTATTTACAGCGAGAAATAAGGCTGGTCAGCGCCTCGGCATATCTAAATCTCACTCTTCCTCTGGTGCACTATCGCGTTAAAGGGATTCATCGAGATGCCGATGGTCGGATTGTATGCCCCAATAAAGTGATTGCCAAAGCCTCAAGAGTTGAAGTGGCTGAAAAATATCTTTCTCCGCCGCCCCAAAAGCTGTTGGCCCAGCTCATTGATAAAAACATGATCACCCGTGAAGAAGCTCAACTCGCCGTGTCGATCCCCATGGCCGATGATCTTACCGCAGAAGCGGATTCAGGCGGCCATACCGACAACCGGCCCGCGATTTCTTTATTGCCCACCATGATCGCGCTGCGTGATGAGCTGACCGCAAAATATCAATATAAAAATCCGCCCTGTGTAGGACTCGCCGGCGGAATCGCCACTCCCCATTCGGCGGCGGCGGCATTTGCCTTGGGCGCGGCCTATATTCTCACCGGTTCCATCAACCAATCCTGCATTGAGGCCGGCACGTCCGAGACCGTCCGGCAAATGCTGGCCGAAGCGGGACAAGCGGATGTAACCATGGCTCCGGCAGCCGACATGTTTGAAATGGGGGTGAAGGTTCAAGTGCTCAAACGGGGCACCATGTTTCCGCTCCGGGCCGCAAAGCTTTATGATCTTTATTGCAGCTACGACCGTTTTGAAGCCATTCCTGAAAAAGTGCGGCTCTCACTGGAACGGGACTTTTTCAGAAAAAGTTTTTCTGAGGAATGGGAACAAACCAAAATCTATTTTACCCGTCACGACCCCAGGCAGATTGAACGGGCCGAAAAAGACACCAAACACAAAATGGCCCTTGTGTTTCGATCCTATCTCGGTCAATCTTCCAATTGGGCCAATTCAGGCGATCTTTCACGAAAAATCGACTACCAGATATGGTGCGGTCCGGCCATGGGCGCCTTTAACCAATGGGTTAAAGGCTCATTTCTCCAGCGACCTGAAAACCGCCGTACCGTTGTCGTTGCCATGAACCTTTTATACGGCGCTGCTGTGACGACCCGGGTCAACTGGCTGAAGCATCAGGGGGTTGTATTGCCGACGGACACGGAGCATTTTTCTCCCCTGCCCCTTGAAAAAATCCGGAAGTTTCTAAGTATATGTTGAGTGTTCAGTGTTCGCTGCCCCTTGAAAAAATCCGTAAGTTTCTAAGTTTATGTTGAGTGTTCAGTGTTCTGTGTTCATAGTTCAGCCCGGCCGCCGGGGCAAGCCCCGGTTTGATCAAATAAGAAACTGAGAATGAACAGCGAACACCCTTTACTTTAAAAGTGCCGGATATCTTGTCCGATCCAGCCCCATAGCGTCGACGAAATCATTCAATAGGCCGGTGATATACAACGGTTTAACCACATTCATATCCGATTTTGCAGCATTTTCCGTTCCTGAATTGATGGGTGTTTCCACGTACAGCTTCTTCATGATTTCAAAGCCTTTGTGAAGGATCGGATCGTTTGAAATGATGCCTCTGGCCGTGCAAATAAATTTGAAATGATTATTCGACCCCGTTTCACGCCGAATAAATATAATATATTTTTGAACCAGTCCATCGACACCTTTGCCGGAAACAACGTATCCTTTGGGTTCATAGAAAAATCCCTTATCGGACAACCATTGTTCCAAATCCCGCATTATTTGCCTGGCTTCCGGTATCGCAAATTTCAAATCTCCAACCAGATGACCGCCCAAAAAGACCGTAAATGCCTGATTCGGATGGTATTGCCGGGCATATCCGGACTGCATACCGCCCAAAGGATCCGGGGGCAAAAACTCTCGAGACCAACGTTTCCACTTAGCGAGGTTGATGCCCAATTGCTTCGAAAGTTTTCTGTTTGTAAAGAATTTGATCATATTGCGCTCCAAAGACTTGTTATATTGTTATATCAACATAATTTCAATTTCCATTTTTGAAAATATAAGGCGACGGACCGTTGCGATCGAAATACACCTGAATAAGTCTTGTCTAAATGATATTAAATCGCGTTTTAGCTGTCCAAAGAGAGCAAAACTATAATTATTAAGAAAAACGACATATATAAAACGATCTATTTATATTAAGTTAAGCACTTGTTATATCAGTACGTCAATTATAATTTTATGAGCAATTGCTTGCAAATACTTTTTACTTGCATTATGCTAAGCGAATTATTAAATAAGCAAATTTTTCTCTATTAAAATTGAATTGCCCGTTGCGCCAGCTTTTTATAATCTTTGCGACGCCTTGAGATTATCGTTGGAACAGAAAGACCTTAACATATATTGCCATTCACCCGTTGCGATTGTCGGCATGGGGTGCCTCTTTCCCAAATCATCGGGGGTGAAAGCGTATTGGCGCCTGATTTTTAACGGCGAAGACGCCATCTCCGAAGTGCCGAGAACCCACTGGTCTTGGGAAGATTTTTTTGATGCCGATCCCAAAAAACCGGATCATGTGTACTGCAAACGGGGCGGATTTATCTCACCGTTTTCCTTTGATCCCACGGAATTCGGCATTCCCCCTTCTTCCCTTGAAGCCACCGACACCTCCCAGCTCCTCGGCCTGGTGGTAGCGAAAAAAGCCATAGAAGATGCCTTTGACCAAACAGATAACGGATTCAACCGGAGCAGGACCAGTGTTATCCTCGGTGTGACCGGAACCCAGGAGCTTGTCATCCCTTTAGGCGCCCGACTGGGACATCCCATTTGGCGCAAAGCGCTTGAAGACGCCGAAATCAATCCCCATAAAGCCGACCAAGTGATTCAGAAAATATCCGATGCCTACGTGTCCTGGCAGGAAAACTCCTTTCCCGGACTGCTTGGGAACGTTGTCGCCGGCAGAATCGCCAATCGTCTCGATCTTGGCGGTACCAACTGCGTGGTGGATGCCGCCTGCGCCAGCTCCATGAGTGCCGTCCATCTTGGGATATTGGAACTCCTTTCAGGAAGAAGCGACACGGTGATCACCGGCGGCGTTGACATGCTCAACGACATTTTCATGCACATGTGTTTTTCCAAGACCATGGTGCTTTCACTCACCGGAGATGCTCGGCCGTTCTCAAAAGACGCCGACGGAACCATTCTGGGCGAAGGAATCGGACTGTTTGTCCTCAAACGGCTCGAAGACGCCCAAAAAGAAGGCCGTCGAATCTATGCAGTCATCAAGGGAGTCGGATCATCCAGCGATGGAAAATCTCAGAGCATCTATGCCCCCAGGGCCGGCGGGCAGGCCAAAGCCCTTCAAACAGCCTATGATAACGCCGGGATCGATCCGTCTACCGTTGAGCTTATCGAGGCTCACGGCACCGGCACCCGAGTCGGCGACGAGGTTGAATTTCAGGCCTTGAGCGATCTATTCGACAAATCGGACAACCGGCGCCCGTGGTGCGCGCTGGGGTCCGTGAAATCCATGATCGGCCACACCAAAGCCGCAGCCGGTGCCGCAGGATTAATGAAAGCGGTTCTTTCCGTCTATCATAAAGTCCTCCCCCCCACCCTAAAAGTCTGTGAGCCGGACCCTAAATTGAATATTCACCAAAGCCCCTTTTATTTGAATACACAAACCCGGCCCTGGTTTTCCAAAAAAGAACATCCCCGGCGGGCCGGAATCAGCGCATTCGGATTCGGCGGCAGCAATTTTCATGTGGTAATCGAAGAATATCAAAAACAAAAACCAATCATCTCTTGGGACGGTTCCAAAGAAATCGTCGCCTTTTCAGCCTTGAGTCAACATCAACTTAAACAGGATGTTCAGCGATTTAAAAGTGTTGCCAGCACCTTTTCCTCCCACGAAGAAATCTTTTTGGAAGCTGCAAAAACGAGAAATGATTTTTCCGCCAAAGATCCCTACCGGTTCCTGCTGGTTCTTGACGTGTCGTCGGATGTTGCCGGTTTTCTGGCCAATGCCGTTCGAACCATTAAAGCCAGCCCATTACAGGACGCCTGGCAACTTGAAAATATGTTTTACGGCGGACCCGAACCATCCGGAAAAATGGCCTTTATCTTCCCCGGTCAGGGAAGTCAATATATCAACATGGGTCGCGACCTGGTCTGTCTTTTCCCGGAGGCAATGACCGTTCTTGAACAGGCCAACACATTATTTGAAGGTGATATTTTCTTGACCGATTATATCTATCCGATCCCTGCCCAAAACAAAACCGAACAGCGCCATCAGCAGGAAACGTTGAGAAGAACAGATATTGCGCAGCCAGCTATCGGCGCGGTCAGTATGGCAATGCTGAAAATCCTTCAGCATTTCGGCCTTCAAAGCGATGCCGTTTGCGGTCACAGCTATGGAGAGCTCTCGGCCCTTTGCGCCGCAGGCCGGATCGATCTTAAGTCTTTTTTGTCCCTTTCCATGACCCGCGGCCGTTTGATGGCCCGGGCCGGTCAAGGCAACGTCCAAAACAACGGGGGTATGCTGGCGGTTCAAGCCCCGCTGAACGACCTCGAATCCCTGATCAACGATGCAAATCTTAAAGTCATTCTGGCCAACCGGAACAGTCCCGTCCAGGGGGTTTTGTCCGGGACATTGGACGCCCTTGCCCGGGCTGAAGAAAAATGCAAAGCGCTTGGATATAGAACCCTCCGGCTCCCGGTATCCGCCGCATTCCACAGCAGTCTGGTTAAAGAAGCCCAAAAACCTTTCTCCCGGGCGATAAGTCCCATTGATTTTCAAAAATCGGATATCCCGGTTTTTTCCAATACCACAGGGGAACCCTACCCTGTCGAGCCTGAAAATGCCAAACGATTACTGGCTGACCACCTGCTGTCTCCGGTAAATTTTATTAAAAATATTTATCAGTTATATGCTATGGGGGTTCGGACGTTTGTTGAGGTGGGTCCCAAGTCGATCCTGACCGGACTGGTAAAATCAATCCTCGAAGATCAACATTTCACGGCCGTTTCTTTGGACAGCACGATGGGAAAACCATCCGGAATCGCGGATCTGGCCAAAACCCTTGCTTTTTTGGCATCTCTCGGTCACAACGTTGATCTTTGCGCCTGGGAGCCGGGGGTTAAGGAGGCGAAAAAGCAGCGGATGAGCATCCTGCTTTCCGGCACCAACTACAGGAATCGGGAATCTGAGGCCGTAGGCCAGAAGTCGGAGGTCGGAAGTCGGAGGTCGGAGGTCGGAGGTCAGAGGTCGGAGAATAAAAAACCGGAGATAAATACTGAAAAAACAGAACAAACCGAACCGCCGAAGCAGCCGGTGATTCAACCGGAACCTCGGAAAATTTGCTTCGATAACATGCAAGACATTCAAAACACCATGAAAACGAAACACCCGCAAAACAATGTCATGCTGGATGCACTGCAGGTACTCCAGGACGGTCTCAAATCCATGCAGGCCCTTCAAAAACAGACCGCCGAAACGCATCAAAAATTTTTAGAAACTCAAACCCTGGCGGCAAAGACCCTTCAGCACATGATGGAAAACACTCAGCGGCTGGTTGAGGGGTCTTTAGGGATTCAAACGGAAAGAACCACAGCTTTAGACCGGATTCAAGAACACAAAGAAGATCTTTCGAACATAAAAACATCCTCAACAAGCTTAATCCGGACACACGCCGATCTTCAACCTTCGATCGGAGAAAAAATGGTACAAACGGTTTCGCACGAAGGCATAGCGCCCATCCCTTCTGATGCACCCTCTGAAAAGGCTGTTTTTGAAACACAGGACACGGAACCCGGGGCTAACCACTCGGCACCACTCGATAAAGATCAAAATGAAATTAAAAATCACTTGCTAAGCACCGTCAGTCAGTTGACCGGATATCCCATCGAAATGCTGGCGCTGGACATGGATATCGAGGCCGATCTCGGCATCGACTCCATCAAACGGGTGGAAATCCTCTCGGCCCTCGAAGAAAAAATGCCCGGACTGCCTGCTGTCTCTCCCGAAGTCATGGGCACCCTGAAAACCCTTGGACAAATCGTCGCATACCTTGCCGGAACTTCAACAGACCCAATACCAGAATTCGACCCATCTGTTTCCAAGCCGATTCCCAATACACTGGCCAACCAGAAATCCCCTGCGTCCTCACTCCGACAAATTTATGAGTTTTCTCCCGAAACGTTGGCCGCCGATATCGGACGAAAGGTCGTTACTGCTATTAAAAAACCGTTTGTTCAAACCGAACGTCTGTTGCTGCCGGATAAACGCACCGTATATGTCACGGACGACAAGACCGGACTTTCACAGGCTGTTGTGGATGCTTTTACGTCTCGGAACATTCAGGCCGAAATCCTGTCGGACAAAAGAATTGCCCGCGTCATCAGCGGAAAAAACCCTATAATAAACGCAGCAGGCTTGATCATTCTGGCAAAACACCCCACGAACGGCGAACATTTAAAACAAGCATTTTCTTTGGCGAAAACCTTCGGCCCCGATCTATTGGATTCCGCTGCGAAAGGCGGCGCCCTGTTTGCCGCCGCCACACGTCTTGACGGCGCTTTCGGATTCAAAGGGCGCGGAATAGACCATCCCCTCCAGGGGGGTCTTGCCGGCCTGGTTAAGACCGCCGCCGTTGAATGGGAGAACGTTCGATGCAGGGTTTTTGATATTCACCCCCACTCTCAGAATCTCGCCGGTATTGCCGAAACCCTTGCGTCCGAGCTGCTGTATGCCGATCCTTCGGGTCCGGTAGAAGTGGGCCTGGATTTGGATTCCAGGTGGATTCTGAAACTTGAATCTATACCCTTTCCCCAAGGAAATATCCATCTTGACCCAAAAGATGTGGTAATTGTCACCGGCGGCGCCAGAGGGGTTACCGCGGCTGCGACCTGTGCTCTGGCAGAACACGTAAAACCGACACTGGTGCTTTTGGGACGCTCTTTGCCGCCGGCGCCGGAACCCGAATGGCTGGCAGGGATCGATGACACGGCAGCCGTTAAAAAGGCCATTTTTGACAATGAATTCGGCGGCAACTGTTCTTCTCCGATTCAATTGGAGAAAATCTATAATAAGGTCATGGCCCATCGTGAAATTTTAAAAAATCTTGAAACCATGAAAAGCTTTGGCGCCGATGTCCATTATTATTCGGTAGATGTTCGTGATGCCGATGCTGTGAACTCGACTTTAACCGATATTCGAAACACCATGGGGCCCATAAAAGGGATTATTCATGGCGCGGGACGGCTGGCGGACTGCCGAATTGTCGACAAGTCGGTCGAGCAGTTTGAAACGGTATTCAGTACCAAGGTGGACGGTTTGAGAACCCTGCTATCGGCCACAAAAAAAGATCCTCTCAACTACTTGGTACTGTTCTCGTCGGTCACCGCCCGGATGGGAAACATTGGTCAGGCGGATTATGCCGTGGCCAATGAAGTCTTGAATAAAATGGCGCAAAAAGAATCTATCCAACGTCCCGACTGCCGGGTGATTTCCATAAACTGGGGGCCCTGGGACGGCGGTATGGTCTGTTCGGCCCTCAAACGAAAGTTTGAAAACAGCGGCGTCGAACTCATCCCCACAGATGCCGGCGCCATGTGCATGATCCACGAAATGAAAGGCAACAAAGGTTCTCCGGTGGAAGTGGTCATTGGCGCCAATATCCACACCGAAAAACAAGCTGCAGAATCCAAAGAATCGGCAATGGAACCGGCCTTGGCCTTAAATACTAAAAAGACCCTCTCTTTGACCATGCAGCGCGAAATCGATGTGGATCGATACCCGATTCTCGGTGCCCATATACTGGACGGAAAACCGGTGGTGCCTTTTGCTCTTATTGCCGAATGGCTGGGCCACGGCGCGCTGCATGAAAATCCCGGGCTTTTTCTGCAAGGCCTGGATGACATCGCTAAAACAGATGAGATGAGAAAATAAAAATATAACAATGACACATGACCCAGATGAATGAAAAG
>JARRRC010000111.1:0-6740 GCA_037381105.1 Desulfobacterales bacterium | reverse complement strand
TCGGAGGCAAGAAAAACAATTCTTTGTGAAAACTTACTTGATGCAAAGGTCCATGCATCTAAAATTCTTTGGGCGTCGTCATATGACCTCGATTTTCGGCACTGTCGTAAGTCAATGAGAATATTATAATTATTTTGAACTTTTGATGATTCGCCAAGCTTGTGAAGGGAGCTTATAACCTCACTTGTGGGAACATCCCCTATAATCCTGGCAAAGACGGTTTTCTCTTTGTGATTTACGCAATGTAGAATTGGCATCTCTTGCACCTCAGTATATTGCTCAGCTTACGGCGCACTTGAGCAGCACGGTTCCCCATGTCCGCTCGAAGAACTTGTTAGCGGCTGTCTTCTTCCAGCCATTTTACGGCGGATGATTTATCAGTAAATATCCTTACGTTGTAGCCAGCGTTTCTAAGCGTCGTCTCAGTGAAGTCATGTGATCGGTCCGTCTCACTTACCAGAATTGCTGAGCGAACGTTTCTTTGTAAATTGAGCTCTATAGAATCCCGGTGTGCGAAAAAGTAGTTTTCTGCAGCAATGCTGACATTCCGTGCAGATCGGACATCAAAAAGGAATTTTCGAATGTCCATCGCACGGCTCTTTTTTTCAATATCTTTCGACCACTGTCTGATTATATCTATGTTGATTTGACCCGTTGCCTTAACTTCCAAAAACCTCTGATTTTCTGACAACTTAATCGTGTAATTCATTTGCTTTCACCACTAACAATATATTATGTAGAATCGTCTTTTTATCGATCTGATCTTTAATAAGACACTTTCAAGCAACCAAAAGGAATTATCGATAAACGATATTTAATCAGTATCAAAACAAAAACCCCACTCTCTAATTGAGAAATGGGGTTCAATTTCGTTTCATATGCTCTTCCTATGTTTAAGGTTAAAGCAATTTATTTGAAACCGTATATTTTTTACTCATATTTACCCTAATTTGTCAAGCCATCGGAAAAAGAGTTTAATGAGGCGAATCAAATAGAGATCTGCACTGAAAAATGTGTATGGTCCTGCGTCTCCGATCACTATAGGAAGTGATCATTTCTGATATCCAACTATCCCCACAGAATATCAGCCCGCCTCAAAACTTGGGATGAAACTATGGAACTACGGGTATCCCTTCTGGGTTGGGTTATGGTATTGTTTTTTGCCTAAAAAATAATTCCAACCCAGAAAGGAGACACCCAGATGAACTATATAGGAGTAGATTGTCATATTTCAAGTCTATATTTTGCTGTGGTTAATGAGAGGGGCGCCGTCACTAAAAAAGCAAAAGTGAATACAGGTGTTAAAGAATTTATGGCCTTTGTAAAAAGCATACCTATACCCAGAAAGATATTTGTTGAAGAGGGCGAGCTGGCAGGATGGATGCTTGAAACCAGTTTGAAATTTGGGGAGGAATTAATCATCACAGACCCTAAGATCAACAAATGGATAGGCAAAGCAGGCCAAAAGAATGACCCCATAGATGCCGAAAAGCTGGTCCAACTGGCCAGAGGAAAATATGTAAAGGAAGTTTATCATCCCGTTAATCATCGAAGGAGGTTCAAGGATCTGGTATTCGCCTACCATGACACGGTTAAGAGTCGGACAAGGATTAAAAACAAGATAAAAGCGCACTTCAGAAGAAACGGGATAATATGCAGCGGGGATACTGTATTTTCTGAAAAACACAGAGATAAATGGCGAGAAAAGCTGTCCACCAATAAGATGACACATCTGATTGTAGAAGAGCTATGGGTTCAAATGGACCAACTTCGGCAATCCAAGGAGAAACTGGAAAGGAATATTAAAATCCAAAGCAAACAGTACCCTGAGATAAAAAAGTTCAGAAAGGTACCTGGCATTGGCCTGATTCATGCTTCGACCATATCGGCAATCATAGAGACACCATATAGATTTGCCAATAAAAAGAAAGTATGGATGTATGCCGGTATTGGCCTGGTGGAGAGGAGTTCAGGAGAGAAAGTATACTCAAGGAAGTTAACAAGAGAGTATAACCGGCCTTTAAAAAATGCAATAAAGAAAGCAGCAGAGGCGGCGATTTTAGCTAAAGACAACCAGTTCAGAAGGCAGTATCTGAGATTGACGATTGAAAAGGGTATTGCATCTCACAGGGCCAAGCTGACGGTTGCAAGGAGTATGCTGGCGACATTATACGGCATGTGGAAAAAAGGAGAAGCGTATGATCCCGAGATAGATAATAAGAGGGATAAAGGAATTAAAAAGTAAGTCCGTGCGTACCTTTTGCCAAAGCTTGTTTAGGGATATCAACCAGCGAGTGATACGCACGGGAGAGGGAAAGTATCGCAGACTTATTGGCCCCTAAGGTCCTATTGTGTGATGAATATGCACCCTCAAAATTTCCGTAAATTTTCATAGGCTTTTAAGTCTCAAAAAAATGAGTGGAAAAAACAACGGCTGTTTAATTTCTTTAAAATCATAGAAAATAATTATCATCGCGAATGATTATAACGTTGGTAAACATTAAACTCGAATGGTAAATGTGGAGCATTGAACTAATTGGAAGAGGATTAATACGGGATACCCTAAGGGTCAAAAAAACAATTCTTAAGGGTAATAGGGAAGTTTTTTCTTGACTCTTAGTTCCAAAAATAAGTCTGATTAAACATGGCTTGGTCTTGGTTTCAAAATAAGATTCATACGGCGAATACTAAATGTTTCAGAATCAAGATCTGTATGAATCGATTTTCGGCTGAACGCAAAACAATTCAATAACAGCCATTTTATATATTTCCTTTAAAATTCCCGCAAAAAGAGAAAAATGCATATCCTCCTTTATCTCTTTTCTTACTTACTTTCCATATGTCACAAGCAGCATCGTAAAGTTCGATAGGCGTCATGCCATATCTTTTTAGGCAATGTGAATGTTTGAAGAAATCTGTGCGGCCGAGCAAGTTTTATTTCACTATGTTGAATTTTAAAAGATATTTCGGTATAAGCGTACTCTGCCTGCTTATCTTTTTGATTTTAAGGGATTAAATATCGTTGCTTCAATGGCAATAATGGTAGCCATGGCAAACACGTGACAGAAAAAGAGGAAAACGTATCAAAGGCGATGAAACAGAAGATTAATGTTTTAACATTTTTCTCGATGACGATTATGATCCTGTTCATTCCCTTTTTGCTGTGTGCTTGTGGGAGCGGCGGAGATAGTACGGCAACCGTGTACACTTCAGGAGGAGATATTCACACACCTGTGGAGGTCAAACTCGTACATGGTACTCTTTTAGTTGTAAACACTGTAGTAAATGGCTCAATAAACCTTAACATGCTGGTGGATACGGGTGCTTCAAGAACCCAAGTTCCCTCTGAAATATTTGGTAATCCTGATGTGGAAGTTTATATCTCAAGCCTTTGTTTTGAAAATGACATATGCTTTAATAACTTCAACGCTTGGTCCACTGATTCAGCCTTCACCCAGTCTAAGGATGGATATTTCAACGGAATCATCGGAGTTGATCTATTAAAAAACTATGACTTCACTTTTGATTATAAGAGCGGATTGATTTATTTTTACGACATCCTTGAAAACGGTTCATCGAGCCTATTGACAGTTCCCATCCATTACGAAACAGTCAGACCTTTTACAAATATTTCAATAGAAGGGATGCCGCAAGGGGCCTGTCTTCTCGACACGGGAGCGGCATATACGAGAATAACATCCTTAATGCTTGATTCTCTGAGCCAGAAGCCGGATGTTCTTTTTAAGTCTGTAAATTTCAATATAAACGGTTCTGAAATGGTCGAACACTTACTGTTGAAGGACTACTGTGCAGGCATGGCATGTCCTGAAGAAATTGTGGTCCAAATTGGAGGCTGGCCTGCTGTCGGAGGTAGTTTTTTCAGGGAGTTTCTGACGATCTTTAAATTTTCCGAAGATGTGGTTAAACTCGACCCCTATTACGATAGAAGCCACATCAAAGACAGCGGCATACAAAGAATAGGCCTTCAAATCAACATATACGATGCAAGCGACATTATTTACGTGAATGAGGGAAGCCCTGCGTGGGAAGGAGGCCTCAGAGAGGGGTATGAAATAATTTCAGTCAACGGAATCCCTATTGACTCTCTGGGCTATTTCGCTATTTACGAACTTCTGGCTGACACTCCCATCAATGAATATCAATTTCTTGTTGTAACGACCGATGGCGATACAAAGGAGATAACAGTATCTATCCCATCTTAGAAAAGGTAACCGGTTGCTCCGCGAGATCCCGGACCTTCTCTTTGGTGTAGGCAATGAAGAAAATGTCGGCTTCATGCTTGCCGGATTCGTCGGCCACCGGCAGTTGGACGAACCGCGAAAAGGGCTGCTATCCTATCTGTTTGCCGACTAGATATAGGGCCTCCAGCAACTGGGCGTCCTTGCTGTCCTTTAGCTGTTGCGGCGTCATGTTCCGCTCCTCTTCCGGGAAGACCGGCGAAACCTCCGGCGGCAGAGAAATCACTACGTTGGGCGTAATTCCCTTATGCCAGATAGTGTGCCCGTCCGGTGTCAACCATTCCCGAACCGCCAGCAGCAAGGCCGAACCGTCGGAGAGTGGAAAATTTTCCAGCACTGTCCCGGTGCCGAAAGTGGTTGTTCCCACCAGTTCTGCCCGTCGGTGGTCCTGCAGGGCTCCCGCCACGATTTCCGCGCCGCTAGCGGTTCCGCCGTTGACCAGGCACACCATGGGTATATGCCGGGCCAGCCCCCCTTTTTCGACCGAAATATCGGTGATCTGCCCCTTGACGTTCTTTTCCATGACCACGTTGCCCCCCGAGAGGAACTGGCTCGCCGTGGAGACGGCTTCGGTCAGCAGACCACCCGGATTATTGCGCAGATCCAGGATAAGCCCTTTTAAATCATCGGTTTTAATGGACTTCAGGGCCTGTTTCAAGTCCTTGGCGGTGCCTTGGCTGAAGCCTGCAATCCGCAGGTGGGCGATCCGGGTTCCGGGCAGCCGGTGCCAGGTTATGTTGTTCATCTTAATAGCGGCCCTCGCCAGGGTGACTTCGCGGATCTGCCCGGTACCCGGATCCAGTATTTTAAGGGTGACTTTGGTGCCGGCAGGTCCCGAGATCCGTTTTACCACCTGGAACAGACTGAGACCGGTGATGTCTTCACCATCGACCGCGATGATGATCTGTCCGGGGCGGAGACCGGCCTTCTGAGCGGGGGAACCGTCCAGGGG
This sequence comes from Desulfobacterales bacterium, assembly GCA_037381105.1. Taxonomy (GTDB): domain Bacteria; phylum Desulfobacterota; class Desulfobacteria; order Desulfobacterales; family UBA11574; genus UBA11574. The sequence continues at coordinate 1,529 of JARRRC010000111.1, read as the reverse complement.
TGTCACGATGACCACATTTCCGGCCTTCATTCTAACCTCGGCACCGATCCCTTTATACTCGCCCGCGGTGAATTCCTCTTCCTCTTTGATCATCTGGGGGGAGAGAAAAGTACTGTGCCCGGTGTCTCCGAGAGCATCCACCATTCCGCTGATAGCACCGTAAGTCATCGGCCGGGGCTTTATGGCCGCCCGGTCCACATAGTGAGTGTGAATGGAATTCCAGGCCTCCGCCATCAACTGGAAGTCGGATTTTGCATCGTCAGGTATTTTGTCCGATGGCAGGAAAATGCCCGGGATCTGGCAGCTCAGAAACGATACGACGACAGCGACGGCAACAATGCCCATGATCTCAAGGGTAAACCACCAGCGTTTTCTTTTTTGGGTATCCATAACGGCTCCTCTCGACGCTTTCAACGCAGGCGTCCGGTTTTCCGGATAGCCGGTTATTTTCATTATCAGAAACAAGGACGGCTTCGATACTGAAGGAATTTCGAAAATGAGCAGCTAATTCGTCTTATCGACCGGATAAGTCGCCGAAAAGACCGGGCCAGGAGCCTCGGAACGCAGGAAAAACCCCATGACCCGTTCACGTGCAAACGATAGGTTGCTCCTCTCAATATTTGTCTATCTCTGTTTTCCAGAGCCCAAAGGGCGGATACATGACCATCAGGAAAAGAAAAATGAAGCAGTAGATAATGGTCGTTCCCAAAATATCGCCCCGGTTGCCGGTATAACCGGGGCCATAAGGACCTCCCCAGCCTTCGGCGGTGGTCCAGAGGCCGAAAGCGTAGATAAGGCCGATGGGCAGCATAAAGTTCATTCCCTTTTTAAACAACAGGCTTAAGGCGATCAGGCTTTCAACAATTGCTGCAAACAGGCCGAATGCCAGGGGTCCCCCACCCAATGAGTGATGTCGATAAAGAATTGGTTATAGGCATCAATCCAGGCAGGCTGCCCGTGCTGGGATTGGACCAGATATGTGGCGCCATTCTAAAGGAAATAGGGGTGCCATTTCCAGAAGGCATCGAAAGCCCAGAGGAAGCCGAATAGTAATCGACCGACGCCGTACCATCGGTTGGATGTCTTCAGCCGATCGCTGTCGGAGCTCAGGCTCAAGCGCGCCCATGAATGCGTGATGATCACGAACAAGAAAGCCAGGGCTCCGGATTGATAAGAATTGCCTTTTTGACAGGGAATTTATCGAAAGGTTATGATTGTGTAACGAACTATTTAAGACCGCAACCTATGAACCCCTATCGGCTGCGGCAATCAATATAAACAAAATAACAGGCGCCGGGCAGGTTGTCAATTGCCATTTTTCATCCAACCTTGCAAAATTAGGGCAATTTCGGGTAAAGCCAACCCGTTGATCTCAACGGGTTGGCTGCTTACAAGCAGGCTTCGACCGGGTAGTCAGGATCTATCAGGTAGTCATCCACTGAGGGGATGGGATTTAAGTCCGGTATTATAGGCGGGGCGTTGGCTGTCGTGCGATGATAGGTCATGCGTTCCTGGGAGAAAGATGCGTA